>DATEKX010000119.1:0-3445 GCA_035277165.1 Blastocatellia bacterium
AAGCAAAAAAATCAAAGTCGCGATTAAAGCTTATTTTGCCGAATATGTTGACCGGAAGCGCGACACCCTGCGAGACACTATCGTTAGGTTCAATCTCGTTGATGTCTCCGCCGCCTGTGGCGAAGCTCTGCAAGGCGGGCGCGGACGCAGCCTGACGATTCTTTGCGAATACGCTTAGACGGTCTTTGCGCTGATTCGATTTCGATTGAAGACTTGACGAACTTTCAGAATGCAGCCGCTTGAAAGCCGCGCTGCGGTCAATCTGCGCAATGCGAGGGTTGTTGCTCGGTTGTTTTTCGGCGCTCACGCCCGCAGGCCGAGTGATCTTAAGAGCAGGCCCTTCGCTTTGAGCCACAACGAAAGTCGCCGTGAGAAAGAGAGCGGCAGTCGTGGCCGCTATTGCCTGTTTAAAGGATTGCGTAAACACTGGAGTCCTCCTGCAATCCCCTCTGCTTCTAATCCGATACCCCAGTTTGTGATGTGCGAGAATGGTTTTGAGGTTGCAGGCGAGAAAATTTTTCTGCCCCGATAATTTAATTCAACGCAGGCAGGATAAATTCAAAGGTCGTTCCGACGCCGACCTCGCTCTCGAATCGGATTGTGCCGTTATGCAGTTGCACAGCCCGGAAAGCCTGTGCGAGACCGATTCCAGAGCCGCCCTTTTTGGTCGTGTAGTAGAGATTGAATATTCGCTCGCGCGCGTCTTCCGGTATGCCTATGCCTCTGTCAATTATGGTGATGCGAGCCGAGCCGTCACTGCCGCGCGAAGTCTTTATCTTCAGCGGCCCGCCTTCGGGCATCGCCTGGCAGCCATTAATGATTACGTTCAACAGGGCTTGTTTCAGCAGGTCGGCATCGCCTTTGACGAAGAGCTGGCCGCTCGCGATGTCTTTGTTGATAGTGACGCCGCGCTCCTGTGCCAGCGTAGATGCCAGCGCGACCACTTGCCCGACGATGATGTTCAAATCCATCGGCTCAAGATTTATCTCAACCGGGCGCGTGAAGTTCAAAAACGTCTGCACGACGCGATCAAGCCGTTTGATCTCCGAATCTAAAATCTCAAGCTGCGGCGTCGGGTTTGCGTTGCCCGATTCGATCTTTGAACGAAGAATTTCAAGATGAATGACCATCGCATTGAGCGGGTTCTTGACTTCGTGCGCTATGCCGGAAGTGATGCGCCCAAGGTCTGCGAGCTTCTTTGATAAATCCCATTGTGATTCGTACTTTTGAAACGACTCGTAATCGCGCAGGCTCACGAGCGCCCCGACAGGCTCGCCCGCGTCTTCGATGTATTGCACGGATGTGAGCAGTTGCCTTGTGCGCCCGCCATGTGGAATGTGAAGAGTTGTTCGCGCAACAGACCTGCGCTCGCTGAACGCGCGCTCGACTGTTTCGACCAGCGGATGATTCAGGCCGAGGCTTTCATCAATCGGAAGCCCGGTCAATTCCATGTCGTTGACGCCGAGAATCTGTTCGGCATCGGGGCTGGCGAGAATTACTCGGCCTTCGCGGTTGATCAAAAGCAATCGCTCTTCCAGATGGCCTATCACCTGCCGCAATCTGCCGCGCATCAATTCCAGTTCGCTGCGCTCGCCCGCCATCCTCGCGCTCAGTTGTTTGAGCCTTGTGGCCACGCCCGTCACCATAATATCGTGCGGCAGATCTGCATCATTGATTTGCGCGTGCTCGCCGTCAACTCCTAATCGGTCTATTCTGGTTGCGATTGCTTCGAGGGGCCTGAGCAGCAGGTTTGCAGAGCTTACAGCGACTATCGCTGCGCCAATAATCGCCAGCAACCCTATGATAAGATTGGTTGCGACCGGCAATTTTAATTCACGCCGCACTGCCGCAGATGATATGCCAATGTGAAGCACTCCTATGAATATGTCTCCGCTTTCAATGCGGTATTCAATGCGATACTCGTAATCATAAAGCGGCGCGCCCAGAAAAACGCGGCCAAGCTGAACGTACGCGCTTTCATCGGCGAGCGTCCTCAAATTAGGGCGATTAGTCGAAATATCACCGATCAGGTATTCATTAGTCGCAAGCTCGCGCCCTTTATCATCCGTGATGATCTGACCGCTGACGTTTGCGATGTAGAGATAAGCGATTGTTTTCGAGGAAACGATTGTTGATTCCATCACACCGCGCACGCCTGAGCGTTCGCTTGCGAGCGATGTGTATGAGTTGGCGATGTCGGCGTTTGCGTTATCAGCAAGCTCTTGAAGAACTGCGTACTTGATCTGATTAGAGACCTGCGCTGCTTCCTCCTGAGTGCGATTGATTATGACTCCCGTCAGATGCGCGATATTAATGACGGTCGTAATAATGACAACAAGAGCTACCAGCAGCGTGATTAAGGCGATCTGGCGCGCGCGCACGCCAAGTCTAGGCAGCGGCGCGCGGCCTGTGCGCTTGGTATCCGCTATTTCTTCCTGAGCCAATTGTTTGCTGGCTGCTGCTGTGATAGCCATATAAAACCCGGAATGCCCGAAGCAAAACGATGAACAATGCGAAACGTCTTTAATTCAACTCATCGTTTTCCAAGCCCGCTTCCCTGTATGCTTTCAGCTTGTTATGAAGCGTCTTTAGACTTATGCGTAATGTCTCGGCAGTCCGCGTTTTGTTGTAGTCCGTGCGAGCGAGCGTGCTCAAGATCACTCGCCGTTCTACTTCATCAAGCGGCATGCCAATCGGTATCATCACGGCATCAGTAATAGGTGAGGGTTTCTGACCGGTGATGTGCAGCGGCAAGTGGCGCTTTTCGATCTGCTCTGCTGCGCAAATCACAACCGCGCGCTCAATAACATTGCGCAGCTCGCGAATGTTGCCCGGCCAATGATAACCGAGCAGCGCCTCCATGCTTTCCGTCGAAATCAGCCGCGCTGCTTTGTTATGGCGGCGGCTTAGTTCATCAATCATATGCTGAACGAGCAACGGAACATCGTCTCGGTGATCGCGCAGCGGGGGCAGCTTGATTGTAATAACGTTGAGGCGATACAGCAAGTCCTCTCTCAACGTGCCCTCGCGCACCGCTTTGTATGGGTCTTTGTTTGTAGCCGCAATTACGCGCACGTCAACATTCGTTTCCTTAGTGCCGCCCAGTCGTCGCACTGTTCTGTCTTCGAGCACGCGCAGCAGTTTGGCCTGAAGCAGCACAGGCATCTCGGCAATTTCGTCGAGCAGAAGCGTGCCGTTGTTGGCAAGCTCGAAACATCCGATGCGACGTTCTGCTGCTCCTGTAAACGCTCCCTTTTCGTGGCCGAACAACTCGCTCTCCATGAGCGTTTCAGGCACGGCGGCGCAGTTGATCGCAATGAACGGCTGGTTGGCGCGAGGGCTGATCTTGTGAATCGAGCGCGCAACCATCTCTTTGCCCGTCCCCGATTCTCCTGTAACAAGAACTGAGACGGAACTCGGCCCGACCTGCTCGACCAGTGTGTAA
>DATEKX010000120.1:0-9067 GCA_035277165.1 Blastocatellia bacterium
GGATGGTCGTAAGACCATGACAGTCATCGCCTGTCGGCGATTCGGGCAGGGACGAGCCCTGCCCCTACATTTACTTTGCAACAGCCCTGAGCACAAAATTGGCTACCTTGACTCGCTGCTGAGGGAAAGGTATAAGGTTTAATGGCCTTAACAGTGGAAAGGAAACAAGATGAAGACTCTGCTACTCAACCCGCCTTCGTTCCCAAATTTCGATGGAGGCGCAAGTTCACGCTGGCCCGCGTCGCGCGAAATCGCTTCATTCTGGTATCCGGTCTGGCTCACATATCCGGCTGGCTTAATCAAAGATAGCCGCTTGCTCGATGCGCCACCGCACGGAGTCACGCCCGAAGAGACGATTGAAATCTCGAAGCAGTATGATTTCGTCACGCTCTACACCAGCACTCCGGGATGGAAAAACGACGTGCGACTGGCCGAGATGATGAAACAGGCGAAGCCGGATTTGAAGATCGCTTTCGTAGGCCCGCCCGTAACCTCCCAACCGGATCACGCGCTGCGCGCAAGCGAAGCAATTGATTTCATCGTCAGAAAAGAGATTGATTATCCGCTCGCGGAATTTGCAGAGGGCCGACCGCTCGAAGAAATTCTAAATGTCAGCTACATGAAAGATGGCCGCATAGTTCATAACGCGGAACGCGCGCCGCTTCACGATCTTGATTCGCTGCCGATGGCTACGGACATTTACAAGCGCGACCTCGACATCACGAAATACAACGTGCCTTTCCTGCTCAATCCTTACGTCGCGTTCTATTCGTCGCGCGGATGCCCTGCGCTTTGCACATTCTGTTTGTGGCCGCAGACCATAAGCGGTCACGCGTGGCGCACGCGCAGCAACGAAAGCGTCGCCGCCGAATACAAGCGCGCGTGGGAGTTGTGGCCTAATCTGGAAGAGATTTTCTTTGACGACGACACGTTCGCGTGGGCCAGGAATAGAACTATCGCGCTGTGCGAAAAACTGAAGCCGGTCAAAAAAACATGGTCTTGCACTTCGCGCGTTCATACGGATTACGAAACGCTCAAGGCGATGAAAGAAGCGGGCTGCCGTTTGCTGATCGTCGGTTTTGAATCGGGCGACAATCAGATTTTAAAGAACATCAAGAAGGGCGCGACCGCCGAGCAGGGGCGCGAGTTTATGAAGAACTGTAAAAAGCTCGGCATAGCGGTTCACGGCGATTTCATCATCGGCCTGCCCGGCGAAACGCATGAATCAATCCAGCGCACGGTCAAGTATGCCGAAGAGATTGATTGCGAAACGATTCAGGTCTCGATTGCTCATTCGTATCCCGGCACAGAATTCGATGATTTCGTGAAGAAGAACAATTATCTGCTCAACGAAGAGATGACCGATGACATGGGCCATCAACTGCCTGTGATTCAATATCCCGGTCTCAGCCGCGAGGAGATAGTTCAGGCGGTCGAGCATTTTTATGATCGCTATTATTTCCGCCCGCGAATAATCTTCCGCATAGTTCGCAAGGCCGTCTTCAATTCGCACGAGCGGCGCAGGCTCTACAAAGAAGCGAAAGAGTTTTTACAGCTTCGGGCCAAGCGCAAAGAGTTCGTCGCAACACAATCCAGCAGATGAACCTCGTGTCAACGCTTTCCAGCCTGTCATCTGGCGCTGCCTTTGCCGCAATCAAGGGCAGCGCCAGCGCGCTTAGAGTGTGTTTTGAAGTCCCCGAAGGGGACAGATTTAATAGCCGTGGGCAACGCCCACGGAAAGTGATAGCGGAAACAACAGACCCTGAAAGGGTCGAACTATCAACGCCGAATACGACCCTTTCAGGGTCGGAATGTGAAATGACTTGCGACCGGTGGTTTCACCACCGGCTATTAAATTCATCCCCTCCGGGGATTATTCAAAAACAAATTCTTAGGTCTCAATCACAGGACGCATCTGCTCGCGCGATGAATCAGCGTCAACTCATCGTCAACGCAGATGATTTCGGCGCGTCCGAAGAAGTTAACGAAGCTATCATCCGAGCTTACAAAGAAGGCGTGTTGACGAGCGCGAGCCTGATGGTGACGGGCGACGCTTTCGAGCAGGCTGTCAGGCTTGCGAAAGAAAATCCCGGCCTCGCAGTTGGAATTCATCTGGTCACGGTCGTTGGCCGTTCGCAGCTTCCGCCGTCGGCGATACCGTCGCTTGTTGACGAAGGTAGAAATTTTTCAAATGACCCGACTGCGGCAGGCTTGAAATACTTTTTCTCGATAAAGGCGCGGCGCGAATTGAGGAAAGAACTTGCCGCGCAGTTTGAAAAGTTTCATTCAACAGGTCTGCCTCTTTCGCACATTGACGGGCATCTGCACCTGCACGTTCACCCGATCATCTTCAACACGGCTCTCGAACTAGGCGCAAAATACGGCGCGCGGCGAATGCGCGTGCCCGAAGAAGAGCGACGGCTCGCTTTGAAGTTCGATCCGCAGAACGCGCTCGGAAAGACGATTCATACAGTCTTGTTCGGAGGGCTTGCGCGTTACATGAAACGAAAGCTGCGAGCGCGCGGCTTCATGTTTCCTGAAAGGGTTTACGGCAATCTGCAAAGCGGGCGTATGAACGAGCGGTATTTTCTTTACGCTCTGGATAACCTGCGAGCCGAAACAAACGAGATATACTTTCACCCGGCTCTGTACCGAGAAGACCGCTCGCTCAGTGCGGACGAACAACAATGCTTGATAGAATTTGAAGCTTTGACGAGCGAGCGCGTAAAACAAAGGTTGAACGAATCGAATGTCAAGCTGACGAATTATTTCGAGATGGAAGCCAGCCGATGAAAACAGCCATTGTATTGATAATCGCCATCTTTGCTCAGACAGCAGGCGACGTTTATCTGACTAAAGGGATGAAAGCCATAATTGTTGAAGACGCAAGCAGTGGCAGGCTGTCTCAACTTCTTGAAATCGCGTTGCAAGTCGCGCAAAGCCCGCAGGTGTTGATAGGAACGGCGCTGTTAATAGTTTTTTTCGCTCTTTATTCCGCCGTGCTCTCGTGGGCTGATTTAAGTTTCGTGTTGCCCGCGACGGCTTTCGGTTATGTGCTCAACGTGGCGGCGGGTTATTACTTTCTGAACGAAACCGTCTCGCCCGTAAGATGGACCGGAGCGGCGATAATCACGCTCGGCGTGGTTTTCGTTTCAAGGTCAGAAGAACGGACAGCGCCGCTCGGCGAAGCCGCAACAGGTGGAGAATGATTACAGCATTGATGATCACGCTAGTCGTGCTGGGCAGTTCCATAGGCGACGTATTAATCACAAAGGGCATGAAAGAAGTGGGAGAGATTTCCACCCTGCAACCCGGCGCGCTTGTGTTGATAGCGAAACGAACGATCACTAATAAATTTTTTCTTGGCGGCGTTTTTTTTCTGGCGATCAGTTATTTTTCATTTCTAGCCGCGCTCTCGCTCGCAGATTTGAGCCTCGTGGTTCCGGCGACTTCCATCGGCTTCGCCATCAAAACGATAGGGGCGAAGTTTTTCTTGAAAGAAAGAATCATCCTCGTTCGATGGGCAGGCATTCTGCTTGTTTGCATAGGCGTTGCGCTCATCTCTCTGCCCTGATGCTGACACTGACAAATGCAATCTTGTTAATTCTGGCCGGTCTCACCGTCGCAGCGAACGCTTTTTATCTGCTGTCAATCGTTGCGGCGCGCAGGTTTTTTCTCGGTCGAAAGACGGATGAAAGCGGCGAACTGCCGCCCGTTTCAATAATGATTCCGCTCTACGGGGCTGACTTCAAAGCGTACCGGAATTACGCGCTCTTCTGCCGTCAGGACTATCCCGAATTTCAAATCGTCTTCGGCGTGCGCGAGTCGTCGGACTCTTCGATTCCGATAGTCGAAAAGTTGATTGCGGACTTTCCTGAAACGGACATTGCGCTTGTCGTGTGTTCTGAGGTGATTGGAACAAACCTGAAAGTCAGCAACCTTGAAAATATGCTCCGACTGGTCAAACACGAGCACATCATCATTGTTGACAGCGACATTCGCGTGGGGCCGGATTACCTGCGACAGGTCACAGGCGAGCTTTCAGACCGGCGTGTAGGGCTTGTGACCTGCATGTATCGAGCAGCGGAAGCGCCCGATTTTGCCGCAAAGCTCGAAGCCATAGGCATAACGGCAGAGTTTCATCCCGGCGTGTTGATGGCCCGGATGATCGAAGGCGTGAAGTTCGCGCTTGGTTCCACGATGGCGACAACTCGCGCGCGACTCGAATCAATCGGCGGGTTTCCTGCGCTCAAAGATTATCTTGCGGATGATTTCATGCTGGGCCACCTGATAGCGGCGAGCGGATATGAAGTTCGCTTGTCTGATTACGTAGTGGAAACGGTTCTTGCTCCGATTGGGTTTTCGAGCATGATGCGCCATCAACTGCGATGGTCGCGCTCAACCAGGCGGTCTCGCCCCGCAGGTTATCTCGGTTTGATCTTCACTTATGGGACGGCGCTCGCGCTCATCAATGTAGCGGTCGCGCGCGCTTCCGCGTTCAGCCTCGCGCTATTGGGATTGACGCTCATCGTGCGAATGGCGATGGGCTGGATTATAGGCGTGGGCCATCTCGGCGATAAGATTTTGAAGAGACACTTTTACCTTTTGCCCGTGCGAGACATTTTGAGTTTTCTGATATGGTGTATCAGTTGGTTTGGCCGCAGAGTCGAATGGCGCGGGCGAGTGTTCGAGGTCAGCAAAGATGGAAAGATGGCGCAGGTCGGCGGTACTGTTATTGAGTGAGCAGCGACGCATTGCTATAATTTCAGTGTGTCTTTAGCTCAAACAGCTTCATCGAGTTGACGGCCTGCAAGTTTTGCGAATATCTGAATTCATTATGGGCAAGGATTAACCGAATGGCGATTAGAAAAGTTATATTGGCAAAGCCGCGAGGCTTTTGCGCGGGCGTGGTTCGCGCGATTGATATAGTCGAACGCGCGCTCGATTATTTTCCGCCGCCTATCTACGTCTTTCACGAAATCGTTCACAACCGCTACGTGGTTGATAACCTCAGCAGGCGCGATGTCATTTTCGTCGATGGCATCGAAGAGATACCTGACGGAGCGGTTTGCGTCTTCAGCGCGCACGGCGTTTCGCCTCAAGTCCTTGAGATGGCCGAAAACAAAGACCTGCGCGTGATTGACGCGACCTGCCCGCTTGTAACCAAAGTCCATCTTGAAGCCGTTCGCTTTGCTCGCGAAGGCCATTCGCTCGTGTTGATAGGACATCCCGGCCACGAAGAAGTTGAAGGCACGATGGGCGAAGCGCCTATGCAACTGGTCAGCAGCGTCGAAGACGTAGAGCGTCTCGAAGTCGAAAACGCTGGCAAGGTGATGTGCCTGACGCAGACGACGCTTTCGCTCGACGATGTGGCAGAAATATCTGAAGCGTTAAAGCGCAAGTTCCCTGAATTAAAAGCGCCTGCGAAAGACGACATCTGCTATGCAACGCAGAATCGCCAGAACGCCGTCAAAGAGATGGCCGGGCGCGTTGATGCGCTGATTGTCGTAGGCTCGCAAAACAGCTCGAACTCGCAGCGATTGTGCGAAGTCTCGACCGCCGCGGGCACGCCTGCCTATCTGGTCAATGACGAAACAGAGATCAAATCCGAATGGCTCAAAGACGCCGTAGTAGTTGGCGTAACGGCGGGCGCTTCTGCGCCTGAAGAACTGGTCATTCGCGTGCTCGAACATCTTCGCGCGATGGGCGCGACTGAATTCGAAGAACAGATGGGCGAAGACGAAAACGTTCACTTCGCGCTTCCGCAAGAATTGCTTCACCCGGAAAAGTTTATGGTTTAAAAAACAAAAACACTGCAATGGCAAAGCCCTTGCCTTTTATAGTATCCTTTTGTGCTTCAAATGGTCTGCGCCACGGCCCTGGACGGATAAGAAAATACTAGGAATGAAATAAGAATTAGCTTCGAAAGGATTAGATGGCGGCTCCCATGCTGAATCAAAATCAAGCAAAACCTGCTTTAGCTGAAAAGAATCTGGAAAACGATCTTCGTCGCGCAATTCAATCTGCTCAAAAATACTTGCTCGAAATTCAACATCAGGATGGCCACTGGAGCGGTGAACTTGAAGGCGACACCATTCTTGAATCCGAATATATATTGACGATGTATTTCATCGGGCGAGCGGACTCGGATCGTGTGCGAAAAGCTGCGAACTATATTCGCCAGAAAGCTCTCCCGGAAGGCGGCTGGGCGATCTACGAAGGCGGCCCGCCGGAAGTCAGCGCTTCGGTGAAAGCCTATTTCGTTTTGAAGCTCGCGGGCGATTCGACAAACGCGCCGCACATGAAACGAGCGCGCGAAGTGATTCGCAATCTTGGCGGGCTGGACGCGACCAACAGCTTCACCAGAATTTACCTGGCGATCTTCGGCCAGTACCCGTGGGAAAGGTGTCCGGCTGTTCCGCCTGAAATTATTCTTCTGCCTCGTTCGGTTCCGATCAATCTTTATGAAATGTCTTCGTGGACGCGCGGCATCGTCGTGCCGCTTTCGGTGATGTGGGCGATCAAGCCTCACTCGCGAGTGCCTCAGAGCGCAAACATCAATGAGTTAATGGTTGAAAACTCGCCGCGCGTCTACAAGCGGCGCGGGTTCTGGAAGTCTTTTTTCAGCACAACCGACGCAACGTTGAAGCTGGTCGAGCGGCGCGGATGGTCGCCTTCGCGCGAGAAAGCGTTGAAGGCGTGCGAGCAATGGATGATCGAGCACTTTGAAAAAAGCGACGGCATCGGCGCGATCTTCCCGCCGATCATCAATTCGATAATCGCGCTCAGGTGTCTCGGGTATGATAACGATCATGCGCTTACGGCTTCACAGATACGCGAGCTTGAAAAGCTGGAAATCGAAGAAGGCGACACGCTGCGAGTCGCGCCGTGTTTTTCGCCTGTGTGGGACACTGCGCTTGCGCTCAACGCGATGATCGAATCGGGTCTGCCTGCCGATAACTCGGAAGTTCTCAAAGCCGCAAAATGGATTCTAGACCATGAAGTGAAAGAAGAAGGCGACTGGAAAGAGAAGAACCCCGAAGGCCAGCCCGGCGGATGGTACTTTGAATACGCCAACGAGTTTTATCCTGACGTGGACGACACGTTTCAGGTTCTCACGTCACTGAGCAAAGTCCGATTCCCGGATCAGCGTGACGAACTGCAAAAGCGTGAAGCGATGGAGCGCGCGCTTCGCTGGACGCTGACTATGCAGAACAAAGACGGCGGGTGGGGGTCGTTCGATAAAGACTGTGACGAACAGTTTTTGACGCAGATACCATTTGCCGATCACAACGCGATGATTGATCCTTCGACTTCCGACATCACGGGTCGCGGCCTTGAGACGTTCTCTGCGCTTGGCTTCAAACGCGATCATTGGGCTGTGCAGAAGGCGCTCGCTTTCATTGCAAAAGAGCAGGAGCGTGACGGCACGTGGTTCGGGCGTTGGGGCTGCAATTACATTTACGGCACCTGGCTTGCGCTGCACGGGTTGAAGCAGATAGGCGAAGATATGTGGGAAGCCCCATATCAAGCTGCGGGTTGCTGGTTGCGCTCGATTCAAAACGCAGATGGCGGATGGGGCGAGTCACCCAGAAGCTACGACGACGTTGCATATAAAGGGCAGGGCATAAGCACGCCTTCGCAATCGGCGTGGGCGCTGATGGGGCTTATGGCGACGGGCGATGACAGCGACGGGCTTCATCGCGGCATCGAATACCTGCTCGATAAACAACGCGGCGACGGCTCGTGGGTAGATGATTCGTGGACAGGCACAGGCTTTCCGACAGTGTTTTACCTGCGCTACCATCTTTATGCGGTATATTTCCCGCTGCTCGCGCTCGGAATGTACGCGAAGCGGCAGGGCTGGGGTGATTAGAGATGAGATTTCCATTGCACATTACAACAGATGCGATTCAACATCAGGTCAAGCAAGGACTGAAGGGCAATAAGCGATACCCGATGGTGTTGATGTTAGAGCCACTTTATACATGCAATCTGGCGTGTCTGGGCTGCGCGCTCGAACGGCACACGGGCAAGCTCGAAGATAGAATGTCGCTCACGGATTGCTTGCAGGCGGTTGATGAATCTCACGCTCCGATTGTGTCGCTGTGCGGCGGCGAGCCGACGATTTATCCTGAACTGAAAGAACTGCTCGAAGGCATAATTGCGCGCAAACGCCATATCTATCTCTGCACGAATGCGCTGCTGCTGGACAAAAACCTTTTCGGAAAAGTTGCGCCGCACAAACGTCTGACGATCAACGTTCACCTCGACGGAATGCAGAAGACGCATGACATGGTTTGCGACCGCGCAGGCGTTTTCGACAAAGCAATCGAGATGATAAAAGAGGCTAAGCGGCTGGGCTATCACGTCACGACGAACACGACCGTTTTCAAAGAGACCGAGATGAGCGAGATAGAAGACCTGTGCAAACTCGTAGCCAGCCTCGGCATAGACGGGATGATGATCTCGCCCGGTTATCAATACGAATCCGTAGACCGCGACATATTCCTGTCGCGTCAGGAGATTCAAACCAAATTCCAGCGAGTGTTGGAACTGTCGAAGAAATATCGATTGATGTCCACGCCGATGTATCTGGAATTTACGGCAGGGATGCGCGATTACAAATGCTCGCCGTGGAGCACCGTCACACGCACGCCTCGCGGGTGGAAAGGCCCGTGCTATTTGATTGGCGTGAAATATTACAAAACGTGGGACGAGTTCTGGACGGGCGTGGACTGGCCGTACTGGGAATCGCGCGAAGACCGGCTTTGCCAGAACTGCATGATGCACAGCGGATTTGAAGCTTCGGCGATGTTCGAGCTACGCAAAAGCCCGCGCGACATGGTGCGCATGGCGATGTGGAACCTGGCCGGATAGGTAAGAGTAAAGTAGAGCGTGTTTTGAAATGCCACAGTGCTTCGACGGCAGCCTGCGCGTGCAGGCGTCAGCATAAAGCCCACATCGTCAGATGTGGGCTGTTAAGATAATATAGTCCAAGCCCGCGTAGCGGGCGACAGACATTGTTAATTTATACTCTTTCGTCGCTATACCCATATCTGACGAT
>DATEKX010000121.1:0-3266 GCA_035277165.1 Blastocatellia bacterium
GAGGGCCAGGGCCGCGAACAATTCCATCACATCATCGGGAACAGTGTTGCTCAACGATGTATCGATCAAGAGCCGGTTGATGTGCAACAGAGGTTCGCCGTGACTTGCAAGCGCGAGGGCTTGAACCGCCGCCATCAATGCTGGCGAAGCGTTGAAAAACGCGGCGAGCTTTTGCGTAACATAAAAGTCCTGGCGAGCGAGGGCTGCGATAAGCGTCTCTCGAATGAAAAGGTCGAGCAGGTTGCTGTTGCCTCCCTGACCGAGCACATCGCGGGCCGTATCCCAGACGGCGGTTCCGTTCAGCGTGCCGTTGTTTGTGCCTGCGGAGTCTTTGATAGTCGTAGAGTTATCGTTTATCAACCAGCAAGCCGTCAGGCCGATATTATCTTTAGGCAGTTCTGTAGCATACATGACGGAGATGATCTCGCGCTGGTCGAGCGGCCTCTGCCATATGCCGAAATTGGCAATCTCGCCCTGCCACAACTGCGAACCGGCTGTCATTGCGCCGATAAGGTATCCGGTGGCTGATGTGTAAATCTCCTTCAACTTGATCTGGCGAGTGGCGAATAGCTCGCCGTTGCGGTAGAGCTTTGAAACCGCTGTCTCTATGTCAAAGACCCACGCGAGGTGAACCCATGCTTTCGCAGCAGGGAAAACATTGCCAAGGAATTGGCTGAAGTGGCTCGGGTTATCGTTATTGTCAAGGCCGCCGACCCAGAGGGCGAGGTTGCCGGTCTTGCCCTGAATATATATCGCCGGTTTTATGTCGTTCTCATCGTTGTTCTCTTTCATCCCGCAGATTTCCATATAAGGAGAGTTTTCGATTACAGCGGGATTCACCCACGCGCAGATGGTGAACTGCTTGACCGCATCGCCGCTGGCCGTAATGAACGGATCATCGGCAACAGAGATGTAAGTTGACTTGCCGTCAAACTCAAGAATCCGGCGCGTGAGCGGCTGCGGCCCTAAAGCCTGTTCGACTGGAACTTTCAACACGACGCCGTTCTGGTCAATCGCCTTGTCGGTTATAAGCTGGTCAAATATATTCGCGGCATCCTGCTGGCTGATTCTCGATGTAGTGAAAGAGCCGGGCGTGATGAGCAGAGATTGCGATTCCTGAAACATGCTTTCAATCAGCGAGGGGACTGCGCTCGGGTCGTAGCCCGTATCGATCCAGCGGTTGGGTATTCCTGTCGTCAGGTATTCGATCTGCGCGACGTTCAGCCCCGTCGCTTGCATCCATTCCGCCCAATCAACAATTTTTACGACCTTTTCAAGCGAATCGATATTTGTGATTTGCAACAGCCGGAGCAGGAAGAGGAATTGACTCACCGGCAGATTGAGCGCGCGGGCAAGTGTTGAATAACGAAAATACGCAGAGAGATTCGGCACGTCCAGTTGAATCGCTACGATGGCTTCACTGGCTTCATCGTTTGCTTTTTGCGGGTGCGTGTCGAGAATGAAATCGTTGATCTGGCTCAAGCCATCGTCGTCAAGGCCGAGCGCGCCGCGCATGCGAGCGCGCGTGCCGTTAGCTTGCGCGTCTTCGCGATTATTCGGAATCCAGGCAAGCACAGTGTCGTAATAGAGCGGGTTCAAATCGTATGACGGCCTGTAAGGCGGCGTTCCGGCAAGGCCAGTCGGATCGGCAAACGATGTCGGGTAATTGAACGTGCGGTCGAACAGGTCTTCGGCTGCCGCGCCGTTGCCGATGCCGAAAGTGTTCATATCGCTCCAGAGCGCGCAAATCACATCCGTTTCGAGGCCGAGCTTTGCTTTAAGCTCTTTTATAGTCGCCAGTGCCTTTATCGCTTCTTCATCAATCGCGGTATTGGGCGGCGGGTTTATCGAGCGCAGCGCCAGATCGAGGTCCGCGAAAGACCATCCGAGCGATTGAGCTAATCGGATAAAGCGATTGAGACGGTCGAGCGTTGCGTCAAACGCCGCGTTATTAGCGAGCGGCGTGACGGTTCCGGCTGCGGGGTCAACGACGACTATCGTTCTTACATCATTAACTTTTGCCAGTGATAGGTACTGTCCTGAATCCAGACCTTGATTGATGAAGAACTGGCTGAGTATCTCTGCGTTGATCTCGTTATCATCCCAAACGAGGTTATCCGCAAAAGGCCACGCAGGCGTTTTGTTCCCCGACGAAATTTCGATCGTGCCGAAGTTTTCGTTCTTCGACAGGTCGCGCGCCGTCAGGCCAATGCCATCGTCGAGCGGCCAGCAGCCCGCAAGCCCCGCCTCGTCGCCTTTCAATCGCAGGTTCATATCGGCTTCTATTTCTTGCTGGCTGCGCGCTGTATTCCACAAACGCATGTCGGCCATCTGGCCCATGTAACCGTATTCATACCCGTCCCCTATCACAACGGGTAAAACTCCTGCGACAGCGACCGCGTATTTGGTTGGAGTAGAAGCCTGCAATTGACCGTTGACATAGACGTAGATTGTTTTCGTGTCTGAAAAATCGCGAACGATTGCGACATGCCCCCACTGGTAAAGATTGAGAAAGGCAGGCTCGATGTGAAAAGTTTGAAAGAGACTGCCTGCACTGCCAGAGCTTAACGATTCGCCCGTTTCTCCATAATAAAAACTCAAATAGCTCGGACCGGTTGTCGCTACTTCCTGAGTAACTGCGAATTCACCGCCATAAGCTTTACAGATCGGGTTTCTGCGCTCGTTGAAGTCTGCCGGTCGCAGCCACATCTCAATCGTGAGATCGCCCGTCAGCGCCTGCAACGCGGGCGGATTGCCTATTGACACCTGAAGCGATCCAGTGAACTCAAGCGCTCGCTTGCGGCGCAGGTTTTGAAAGAACAGCTCGTTAAGCTCGTCGTCGCTCAACCCTGTCTGTCTGAGAAACAGATCAGCATTGCTCAGATCGCTCAAGGCCGCATCTTCTGAAACCAATCCATAAGCCTGCTGCAAAGCCGGGGCTTCCGTTATCGCCGTGGTCAACAGGTTGTACTTTTCCGGCGAAAGCTCAAGCGCTTCGCGGGCGATGCTTGCCTCGCTGCCATCCTTAACTTTACTTACAAGATACGCCGCGTAAATCTCGGCAAGCGTAGTGTCGAAGTGCGCAAGCAAGCGGCGAATTTGCGCGAGCGGATGATTGAACGGCAATCTGAACGGATAGTCCTGCGTAGCCAGATAGAGCAACGGCTGATCTGAGAGAACGGGGTTCGCGGATAGAAACGACTCGGCGCTCGACAAAGAGAGATGTTCCCATTGCGGTGTGCCGCCAATGCTCCCCGTGAGATTAA
>DATEKX010000122.1:0-3008 GCA_035277165.1 Blastocatellia bacterium
GCCTCCACTGTAGGCCGACGAAACAAACAAGATGTTGCCTTCGCCCCATAACGGCGGCGTGATGTTCAATCCCCAGTCGCATTGATGAGGATGTTGCCATAGCAGATCGCCGTTGGCCGGATTAAGCCCGACGATTTGATCTGCCAGAACGATGACAATCTGTTCCTGCCCATCAACGTTGATGATTACCGGAGTCGAAGGCGAAAGATCGAAATCCTGTTTCTTCCAGACAGCAGCGCCTGTCTTCTGATCGAAAGCCATCAACGCCTGACCTTTTCCTCCGACCGTGACGATCACAGTGTTTTTATAAGCCAGCGGGCTGCATGAATAACCGCGCCCCATTCTTGAGCCGCTATACTCTTGCCACAGGTCATGCGACCATACGACTTTGCCGGTCTGTTTCTCGAAAGCCTGAAGCTTTCCGATCACGCCGACAGTGAAGATCAAGTCGCCTACGATGAGCGGCGTAGAATGTGGGCCATTGCCGTGTTCCAGTTTCAGCCCTGTGGTCGGCGCTTCATAGCCTTTTTCCCATATCGTTTTGCCCGTGGCCGCGTCGAGCGCAATAACGAACTCCTGCGAGCCTTTGCTATACATCGAATAAAGCTGCCCCTGATCTACTACGATAGAGGAATGGCCTTCGCCGAGCGGGCGGCTCCACAAACGTTTAGGGCCGCCATCGGGCCAGACGGCAGCCAACCCTTTCGCTTCGACCACGAAGTTGCGATTCGGCCCGCCCCATTGCGGCCACGCAGCAGATTGCGCGCGCGCGTTGCCGGACACGCAAACAATGAATGCCAGATTCAGCAGCAGGCAGAAGATCGCTTTCGATTTGGATAGGCTCATCGTTCGATCCTTTCCCGGTTATGATATGCCAGAATCACTTGCGTCGCCAGCGATCACGGAGCAGGGAAGATAAGACAAACTGCAAACCATAAGAGGCTGTTATAGAAAGAAGCTCCATAGGAGCGACCTGTCTATAGTTTCAGTAGCATAGAGCAGTTTCGTAGCTCCGTAGGAGCGACCTGTTGATCAAGCAGGTCGCTCCTACGGAGCTACAGAAAACTCCACCGACGACGATGCTATAGACAGGTCGTCCCTGACAGGACTGCTCAAACATGCTCTAACCCTACTCCCACTCACTCATACCTGAGCGCGATCATCGGATCAACCTTCGTTGCGCGGCGAGCGGGCACGAAACAGGCTCCCAGAGCCACTCCTGCCAGAACTATCGAAATCGCTACGAACGTCAACGGGTCAGTGGCAGACACACCGAACAACAAACTTTCCATCAGTCTTGTGAGCGCGAATGCTGCGCCAAGCCCTATCGTAACCCCCGTGATAGTAAGCGTCATGCCTTGCCTGACGACCAGTTTCAACACATCGCTCGGACGCGCGCCCAGCGCCATGCGAATGCCTATTTCGTGCGTGCGCTGTGTTACGGTGTAACTCATCACGCCGTAAATTCCCACTGCCGCAAGCATTAGCGCGACGACGGCGAATATGCCGAGCAGCAACATTGAAAATCGCTGTTGTGATATTGAAGCAGCGATTATCTGCTCCATAGTCAGGATGTTGTTCACGGGCTGATCTTTGTCAACGGCAAGCACCTGATTTTTCACTTCAGAGATTAACCCGGTCGGGTCGGACGAAGTGCGCGCCACAACCGTCATGCCCTCGGCCAGAGGGACGAGGAACAGGTCGGGTATCTGCGCGTAAGGAAAGTAGAACTGGTACTGGATTTTTTGCTGCGCGTCCGTACCCAGCCCGAAATGTTTTACGTGTCCGACCAGCCCGACTATCTCGCAAGCGATGTCGGGTATGCCGCCGACGCCTTGAATGGTCAACCGCTTACCGATAGGGTCTTCATTCGGAAACAGACCGCGAGCCAGGTATTCATCAATCACTACTACGTTCGGACTGCTTTGCGTATCCTGTTCGCTGATGAATCGTCCTTTCAACAAAGGTAACCCCATTGCTCTGGCATAGCCCGCGCTTGTCGGGTAAAAGAGCGACCATTGCATATCTTCAGGAGCAGGTCGCGGCCCGCCGCCGACCCAGAACGGGACTTCGCTGTCGGAATTTGTCAGCGGCATATCGGCATTGATCGCGGCAGCCTCGATCCCCGGCACGCCTTCGAGCCGCTCGACCAGTTGCCGGTAAAAATTTCTGATCTTTGACGGCTCGTCGTAAGTGGAAAACGACAAAGGAACCTGCATCGTCAGCACATTGTTCGGATTAACGCCCGGCGATATTCTGTTGAGCTGGAAGATGCTTCTAATCATCAGCCCCGCGCCTATCAACAGGACGAGCGCGAGCGCGACCTCCACGACTACGAGCGCGCTGCGCACGCCTTGTCGTGTGCTTACAGAAGTGCGCCCGCCTTCCTTGAGCGATTCGTTTAAATCGGGCTTCGATGCCTGTAACGCGGGCACTAGTCCGAAGACTATTCCCGTGACTAACGAAACAGCGAGCGTGAATGCAAGCACGAAGTTATCAAGGCCAATGTCTTCGGCGCGCGGAAGCGTGTCGGGTATCGCGGCAACTAGCGCGTCTGTTCCCCACATTGCCAATAGCAACCCAAGTCCGCCGCCTGCTATCGCTAATAATATGCTTTCGGTAAGGAGCTGGCGAATCAGGCGCACACGGCTCGCTCCGAGCGCAGTGCGTATGGCGATCTCTTTCTGACGCGAAGCCGCTCGCGCAAGCAGCAGGTTCGCCACGTTTGCGCACGCGATCAATAAGACAAATCCGACTGCGCCCGACAGCACGAGAAGGGCAGTGCGTATGCCTCCTACCACGTCTTCATACATCGAAACAATTCCTGCGCTGTATCCTTTGTTCGTTTCCGGGTACTGGTTTTCAAGCGCCGAAGCGATGCTTTCAATTTCGGAGTTAGCCTGCTCGATGGTCGCGCCGAATTTGAGACGGCCTATCGCTTGAAGCCCCGAATGTAATTCGCGCGCCTGTAATATAGGGTCATCCTGCTGCGCGCCTATAGGCACAAA
>DATEKX010000123.1:0-5368 GCA_035277165.1 Blastocatellia bacterium
CCGAATCGGGCTTGCCAATCACGTCTACCCGCGCGAAGAGTTGATGGAGCGCGCGATGGAGATGGCACGCCTGCTCGCGAGCAAAGCACGAAACGCGCTGTTTGAAACGAAGCGATTGACGCGCGAATTGATAGACCTCGACACGAAAAGCGCGCTTTCCGAAATAAGCCGGTCTTTTCGAGCTTGTCTTGAATCGGAAGAACACCAAAAGCGCGTCGCCGAAGTTTACGCGGGACTAAGAAAGCGCGGGTAACCCAATAGTATGCAGCCCGAAGAGCTAAAACTTTTGGAGCTTCTTCAAGCCAATGAAGAAGCGGGAACAATCTATTTCAAGAACCGGCGAATGCTGATCTTTGACGCAGACGCGATGGGCTTTCTTCGCAAGGCGCTTATCGAAAGCCTGAATGTCGCGTCTGCGCGCCGCATACTGGCTCAGTTCGGATATGCGCGCGGTTATCGCGACGCGCTGACTTTGAAAGAATCGTTCGACTGGAAGAGTCTCGAAGACTGGTGGAGAGCAGGCACGCGGCTTCACGCTCTGGAAGGCATAGTCGGCGTGAATCCTGTTTTGCTTGAACTCGACAAAGACGCCGGAACATTTCACGCCGAAGGGGTATGGATTAACTCTTACGAAGCCGAGCAGCACCTCAAGCACATAGGCAAAAGCGATGCGCCCGTCTGTTGGACGCTGATGGGATATGCTGGCGGCTACTCGTCTGCGGTACTAGGCAGCGACGTTATTTATTTCGAGACCGAATGCGTGGGCAAGGGCGATGATCGGTGTTACGTGGTGGGCCGTTCTATGTTGAATGATCGCAGCGAAGCCGTTCAGATCGCGACCGAGCTTTATCATATTCAGGATTTCGACAAAGAGATTCCAAAGATCGTTGCCGACCGAAGCGAGATTCAAAGCCTGATGCGCGAACTGGAAGATCGCTCGCTTGCGTTGGCCGAACAGGAAGAGAAAGTCCGCGCGCTTGAATCGCAGGTCTTCTACCTGCAGGAATCCATCAATCAAAACTACAAGCTGGAAGAATTGGTCGGCGTCAGTCCTACCTTCAAGCAGATGATGAAAGATGTGGAAACGGTCGCGCCTGTGGATGCGACAGTCCTTATCACGGGAGAGACGGGGACGGGAAAGGAATTGATAGCTCGCGCGATTCATACGCGCAGCTCGCATCACGCGCGCCCGCTCATAACGGTCAACTGCGCTGCGCTGCCCAGCGGGTTAGTTGAAAGCGAGTTGTTCGGCCACGAGAAAGGAGCGTTTACGGGCGCTGTGCAGCGAAAGCCTGGGCGATTCGAGCTTGCAAACAATGCCACGATTTTTCTGGATGAAGTGGGCGAACTCCCGCTTGAAACACAGGCGAAGTTTTTGCGCGTGCTTCAGCAAGGCGAGTTCGAGCGCGTAGGCGGAACTCATACCATCAAGGTTGATGTTCGAGTGCTTGCGGCGACGAATCAGCCGCTTGCGAAACTGGTCGAGGAAGGGAAATATCGCTCAGACCTTTATTATCGGCTGAATGTTTTTCCGATAAACATTCCTCCGTTGCGCGAGCGCGGCGACGACATCGTGTTGCTTGTGAATTACTTTGCGCAGAAATTCCGCGCGCAATTCAAGAAGCGCATTTCTTCAATCAGTCAGGCGTCGCTTGAGCGATTGCAGAACTATTCGTGGCCCGGCAATGTGCGCGAGCTTGAGCACATAATCGAGCGCGCAGTGCTGCTGACAGAAGGCGAAGTGCTGACAGTTGATTTGCCGCTCGGCGACAAATCAACTGTGACCGATAGCCCCGCTGCGCCGAGCCAAACAACACGGCTCGTTACATTAGAAGAGATGGAGCGCGAATACATCGAACAGGTGCTGAGGCGCACGGGCGGAATGATCGCGGGCAAAGGCGGCGCGGCTGATATACTGGGCCTGCCCGCGTCCACGCTTCGCAGCCGGATGAAAAAACTCGGAGTGAAATAGAGCCGCGACAATTGACATCATTGCGCGCCCGGCCCCTGCGCTTTGGCTTTGTATGTGTATTTTAGTGGAATAGCTGGCCCCTCAGGACTCGTAATTATCACGTCTACCGTTTCCGGCTTTGCGTGTGCTGGCGTTTTGGCTGTAATAATGGAATCGACAACATTAATGTCTGTGGCATCAGCACCTCCAATTGTAATCTTCAAACCTGTTTTAGAGTACTTTACCCCGGTGATTGTTACTGGTGTGCCGCCATCAACTGTCCCCTCAGACGGATTGATTTTAGGCGAGGCATCTCCGTCACCTGTGCCGTTTCCTCCTACGGGTTTCGAGGGTTGAGGCTTACTGTCTTTGCCTTCGGCTGGCTTTGTCAAAACCGCGTTAGCTATATCCTGTAGTTTTAATGCTGCCTGCGGGCTGAATAACCCTGTGAGCGCGGCTACTGCAACTATATATATCGGTGTTTCCACATTCGCCGGAGAAGTTAGAAAGCCCGCGCCAAAAATAAAGAAGAAAACCGCCGCGATAGCTGCTCCGGTGAACGGTAGAAAGATGTACATTAATACCCAGCTCTGTACAAACTCTCTGTTGCCGACATACCAGAAAAAAGACCGGAGCGCGTGTAGGGTCCCGCCGAGCCCGCCAGCCAGGATAACAAGCAACAATACCTGAAATCCGGGGAGCGGCGGACATGAATATGTATATGCTGCAGGTAAGGTCTTAAAACCTTTGTCCGGGTTGACGACTGTAATCTCGACCTTGCCCGGCTCATGGGGTGGCGTTTTAACCAGGATGGATTCAGCGGTTACAGCCTCGGGCGTGATAGTATCTATTCCTCCGAAGCTTACTATTAGACCCTGCTTGAATCCGCTTCCGCTGATTATTACTGACCTCTCGCCACTGGTCGGACCGGAATTCGGTGAAACCGAAAGCACTTCAACCTTAGAAGGGGTTTGATTTGCGGTGCCGGTAGTAGGAGGAGATGGATTTGCGGTGACAGCAGGCAGAGTAGTAGTGGCAGGTAATGGACTTGCGCCGCCAGTAGCCGGAGTGACATTAGCATTACCGGGCGGAGTTGCTCCCTGATTTACATTGGCAGTCGTAGAACGCGCCGTACTTCTATTGTCATTTCCATTTGCATTTGTATTCGAAGGTTGACTTGGAGTTGAGGTAGACAATTTAAATTCACAGGTCGGCCACTTTACATAGAGTAAGACTAATAATAAAACGACCATCGAAAGCAAATATACAGTGAGGCTAATTACTCCACTTTTAGAAAGCGGTATGTCTCCCAGGCTCTCAGGTAGTTGTTTCTTATCATTCGTCTCAGGCGGTTGTTTCTCATTATTTGCAGACATGGTCGTCTCCTTTTTTCTTTTATTAACTAATGAGCAATTATGAAATCTATTTCACATTCAGAGGTGAAAATGATTAATGCGCTAACTGGATTTTTCCTTCTTCTTGTGTGGCAATGTATTTGCGTTAAAAAACGAGCCGCGCGATTACAGGCGCAGCCATAGGAGTAAGAAGTGAATGGGTATTCGCATCTCACAATCTGAAGATTCGGCTACGGGAGGAACGATTCTGCGAATCGAAGGAGCGCTTACGGTTGACTCGGCCCGGTTGCTTGATGACATCTGTGCGAAGCTTTTGAATGATGTGGGCGCGAAGCTGATTATCAATGTTTCTGCGGTGAATTTTCTCGATGAAGACGGGGCCGCTGCGTTGCGTCGCCTTAAACAGCGAGGCGTTTGTTTCGAGGGCTGCGAGCTTTTCACTCAGCGAGTCATCGAAACATTTGAGCGTTCATAATTCATTTACTGCCTGATCAATAATCCTGCCTATCTATTGCTAGTGCTCGACGCGAAATATCGCGTCCGGCGCGAAATATCGTGACGAATCATCCTCAATCTTATGGCCTTCGTTATTAGAAGGTCACTTATCTCTTTTGAATGTGCCTTTTATCAAGCGCAAACGATGCAGGTTATTTGGCAGCGAAATTGCACTTTCAATAGCCGGAGGAAAGGCAATGCCGAAAGTCATGGATGAAGTAGATGAGCACGACGCAATGGGTGTTCGGGGATTGGATGACGCTGAGCTTGAAGCGATGATGCGCGAGGGCGCGACTCCGCCTGATGTCAGTGAGCCTGAAAAGAAAGCCGCCCCTTTTTACAAGCGCATGCGCGTGATGATAATCGCAGCCGTGTTTCTCATCGCTGGTCTTTTTTTCGGCGTGCGATATTACGTTTATGCAAGCGCGCACGAATCTACTGATGATGCTTTCATCGAAGGGCACGTCATACAGATCAGCCCGAAAGTGACCGGGCATATATCGAAAGTCTACATCGTAGAAAATCAACAGGTGAAGAAGGGCGACCTGCTCGCAGAGATTGATGCGCGCGATTACGATGCGAAGCTCGCGCAGGCACGCGCAGTCTTGCAGGCCGCGATGTCTAAACAACAGGCTGCGCAAATCAACGTAGACCTGACAAACACGACTTCAGGCGCGGGCGTACAGCAGGCATCGTCGGGTGTTGAAACGGCCCAGTCTAATGTTGAAACGGCTCGCGCTCAAGTGACGGCAGCGCGCGGTCGCATAGATCAGGCGCGAGCGCAGGTAGCGACGGCGCAATCGAATGTCGCTGAAGCTCAGGCACAGGCAACGGCGGCTGAGGCAGAAGCCACACGCGCCGATCAAGACCGGCAGCGGTATCAGCAGCTTTTTGAAAGTCAGGTAATATCGCGCCAGCAACTCGACAACGCCATCGCACAGGCGCGTTCATCGAACGCTATGCTCGACGCGGCGAGAAAGAAAGTGGCTGCGGCGGAAGCGCAGGTCAACGAAGCTCGCGCCGCGCTTGATGCGGCTCAGGGAAATTTTCAACAAACAGAAGCTCAGGTTTCGACTGCGAAGGCACAGGTCGGTGAAGCAAGCGGGAGGCTCGCGGCAGCCAACGCCGCGCCACATCAGGTGGCCGAAAGCCGCGCGCAGGTTGCAACCGCTAATGCGGATATAGAGCAGGCGCAGGCGCAGGTTGCGCAGGCAGAATTGAATCTCTCTTACACAAAAATCTATGCGCCCGAAGATGGCCGCGTAACGAAAAAGGCCGTTGAAGAAGGCGCGTTCGTTCAGGTCGGGCAAGCGTTGATGGCAGTTGTGCCTGATGAAATGTGGATCGTTGCAAACTTCAAAGAGACACAGCTTGACAACATTCAACCCGGGCAGCCGGTTGATATAAAGGTTGACGCTTATTCCGGCCATACGTTCAAGGGCCATGTTGACAGCATACAGACAGGAACAGGCGCGCGATTCAGTTTGCTTCCGCCGGAAAACGCGACGGGCAATTACGTCAAAGTGGTGCAGCGCGTGCCTGTGAAGATCGTCTTCGACGAGCAGCC
>DATEKX010000124.1:0-3512 GCA_035277165.1 Blastocatellia bacterium
TACGAGTTGACCGGCTACCGCGCCGGCGAACTGGTGAAGCTCGACATTATGGTTGCCGGCGAGCACGTGGACGCGCTGTCGAGCATCGTGCATCGCGATCACGCTTACGCGCGAGGCCGCGCGCTGGTCGAGAAGATGCGCCAGTTGATTCCGCGACAGTTGTTCGAGGTTCCAATTCAAGCCGCAGTCGGCAATAAGGTAATCGCTCGCGAAACCGTGAAAGCTCTGGGCAAAAACGTTCTTGCGAAATGCTACGGCGGCGACATAACGCGCAAGCGCAAGCTGCTCGAAAAACAGAAAGAGGGCAAAAAGCGCATGAAACGTGTAGGAAAAGTAGAGATACCTCAAGAAGCATTCCTCGCCGTTCTCAAGGTCAATGACTAAAGGGCCGGAGATTTCAAATCTCCGGCCTCTACACAGCTACTCATTCAGCTTGAAATTAAAAACGATCACGCCGGTCACTTGCACTGGCATGCCATTGAGCAGCGTCGGTTGGAATCGCCAGCCTGTAGCAGCCGTTACTGACGCTGCTTTGAAAAGAGCATGGCCGCTCACGGCTCGCGCCGACTCGACGCGCCCGTCGGACGAGACTATGACTTCAACCGAGACTGATCCCTCTAAATGAATCTGTTTTGCGAGCGCCGGATACTCCGGCGTGCGCCGAACGATGGCTTTTCCCTGCAATACATTTGATATCAGTCTTATGGGGCGATTGTCTTCCGGCCTGACTTGAGCCACTGGCTTTGGCGGATCAGGCGGCTTGGGCGGCGCGGTCGAGTTGCCGTGCGTCTCACCACCCGGCCCGTCGTAGTTTGAGTCCGGCACCCACTCGCCGCCGCCGCTGCTTGGCCCTATTGGTCCAACCGGCCCGATACCGGGCGGGCCGGGAGGCACATCGGGCCTTGTCGGCCCAGGAACGGTATTAATAACATCTTCAAGATTGTTCACATGCGTCGGGTCGTTATGCGTCGCAACCCCTGAGTATGCGTGATCCACGACAGGTCTTGGAGCGCTGACCTGCTGCATTGGCGGAGGTGCCATCAATGTCAGTCGCTCGCTTGTGTCTGCGAGTTTCGGATTTTCAAAGATGATTGATACGGCGAATGCAGCCGCCACGCTGAGCAGGTAAAATACCGCCGTGCCGCAGAAGAACCGGGCAGTCCGCTGCTTGCGCCGATTGGTTGTAGAGACTATCAGCTTGTTAAACATTACACACTCTCCCTTCAGGCAACACGACAGTTGCCTTGCAAATTGCGATATAGCGCTCTATTGAGATTGGAAGCTGCTTTTACGGTGCTCGGAAGAGAAGGATGAACTATGAATGATGAACGATGAACTAAAGCGAACTTATCAATTCATTACTAATCATTCATAGTTCATTTCAGCCGCTCACATCCATGCGTTCCACCAGAAGAATTATTCGAGTGGAGACAGGATGGCCTGAAACGGTCGCTGGTTGAAACGTGCGATTGCTCAACGTCCACCAGAGTTGCTCTATCAAGAAGGGGTCTTTCGGTGTATCTATCATATCAACCAATCGCGCTCGCCCGTCCTGATCTACTTCAACCATAGCGGACATGCCTTCGTTGCCGCCCTGTTTGTATGCGATATAACTAAAGCTGACCAGCGCGCCGTTATCCAGCACACGAGGCAATTGATAGTAGTGCTCATCTTCGGACGAGCCTTCGTCGGCTGGCAATCCGTTATAGCTGTGATACTCGCGGTCTGATCCGCTGATGACGGGAAAGATCGCCACTTGCTCTGTTTCCGTAATGCCGCTGCTGCCCACAGGAATGGGCCTGAAGCTGGAGAACAATACTCCGAACGAAACGACCGAAAGCACAAGGCCGGTCGAGTATGCGACCAGTCGAGGGTTCAGCTTCATCAGCCACTCAACCACAAGCTGAACAAAGTTGATCTCTTTGTTCGCGTGCTGCTTTGCCTCCGTCATTACGTAGCTATGAAGTTCGCGCGGCGTTTCGGGCTTTTCAAAGTCTCTGAACAGGAGGGACACCTGCTCAATTTCGACCAGATGCAACCGGCAATCGCTGCACACCGAAAGATGCGAGCGGTATTCAGCGGCCTCGACTTCAGGCAATTGCCGGTCTGCGTAGGCAGAGGCTGTCAATTCAAACTTCTTGCATTCCATAATCAACATGTCTAAATCAGGTTTTTTACACGTCGGCGCAGTTCTTCGCGACCGCGCGCGATTCGTGATTTCACAGTTCCAATGGAGACCTGAAGCGTTTCAGCAATCTCCTCATAAGAAAGCTCTTCGATCTCGCGCAATATGAGCGCGACGCGATATTCCTGCTTGATCTCACCGAGCGCTTTCATAATGCCTTGTTCGCGCTCGTTTGCAATGGCTTGAGCTTCGGGCGATATGCTCTTGCCGGGGATCGAACTGCCGAGCGTCGTATCGGTTTCTCCGCGACTGATGTCGAGCGAGATAGTTTCATCCCTATGCCGCCGCCGCCACCATCGCTGCTGATTCATAGCCTGGTTTATGGCTATGCGATAAATCCAGGTCTTAAGCCCGGACTCTGCTCGAAACCCGTTCAAGCCTTTGTAGACTTTCAAGAAAGTCTCCTGCGCCGCATCGCGCGCCTCTTCCGCATCATTGAGCAATCGAAAACATAGCGCGTAAACGGGGCGCTCGAAATGAGAGACCAGTTCTTCAAACGCAGTCAGATCACGAGCGCGCAGCCGTGCAATCAGCCCTACCTCGGACTGCTGCTCAAGCGTTCTCGATTCCAGCTCAAGCCGAGCGAGTGTGCTATGCTCCAGTGCGGCCATATCTCCGGCTGACATTTGCGGCGCTCCTCATGGTTTAAGACTGACCGGAGTGGGCCATCGCTCGTTCTTTTATGAAGCCGAGCGCCGTTAATAGCTCCAACGAGTCCGGGCAATGGCCCTTCACCTCACTTGTCGCTATTGTTAGACACCCCAACCGATCAGAATGTTCCAGCTTTCGTAACTCTACCACAATAGAGAACGCGCCGCAGGCGTTAATTTGAAGAGAGAATTAAAAGAAAGTGAGAAGCAAAGTCGAGCTTTGAGATTTGACCTCTCATCACTTTTCACCTCTGCCCTGTTGCTTGACAACCGAGCGGCGAGGCCGTTATTTTGTCTATTAATCTACCGAACGACGCAGCCGACCTTAAGCGCTCGTCACATCCTGGGAGGACAAGAAGTTTTGGCAAAAGCACGTAGGAAAAAGAGCCGCCTCGCGGTCAAGGACATGAAGTACCGCAACGACCCGATGATTCGCTTTTATGAAAAGACGCAGGACTGGCTACAAGACAAAGGCCGCCCGCTTATCATTGGTGTAGGCGTCATAGTAGCGCTGTTGCTGGTTTACGCCATAGGCAATTATTTCTTTCATTACAGAAAAGTAAGAGCTGAATCGGCATTCGCTCAGGCGTTTGAGAAATACAACGCCCCTGTGCAAGATTCGACCGTCGTAACGACCGCTCCTCCGACAGGCAGAACCTATAGCGATGAAGCGACGA
>DATEKX010000125.1:0-2775 GCA_035277165.1 Blastocatellia bacterium
ACTCCTTGCCAACGGTTTTCGGAGTCCAGTCTTTCATGACGATGCCGTTGGGCACATAGACCATAGAGAGTCGGACAGGAGCCGCTGCATTCGTTGTTGTCATAGCAGGCACCATCGCATCAAGCATCGGCAGCGCGATAGCAGTCCCCATACCTTTAAGAAAGGTGCGGCGCGGCAGGTATTTGCGTGTGATCATCATAATAGTTCAATTTCCTCTGCGCATTTGAAACGGCAAGCTCTTGACAATTTCCAGCACTAAACTGGAAAAGCGATATTTTTCGGCAGCAACTCGGCTGGCAATCTTCTTCACAGCAGGCTTGTCATATCGCTCAAGCCCGCGCCCCAGAGCGTATGTGAGCAGCTTTTCAGTCAGCCCTTCGGTGAATGCGGAACGGTCATCTCGCAAGATGGCTTTTAATTCCTGCGGCCCTTTGAATGATCTGCCATCGGGCAACGTGCCGGAAGCGTCTATCGGAAACTTTCCATCCTGCGCGCGCCATGCTCCGATGGCGTCAAAGTTTTCCAACCCAAAGCCCAGCGGGTCCATTCGCGCATGACAGGCAGCGCAGGTTGCATTCTTTCTGTGTTGCTCTAACTGCTCTCGCATCGAAGCAGACTGACCTATCTTAGCTTCATCGAGATTTGGCACGTCAGGCGGCGGCGGCGGCGGCGGCGCATTCAGAAAGTTTTCAAGAATCCACTTCCCGCGCAGAACCGGCGAAGTGCGAGTCGCATAAGACGAAACGGTTAACACGCTCGCATGTGTTAACACGCCGCCGCGCTCTGTGCCTGTCAAATCAACCTTCCGAAATTCAGGCCCGGTAACATTGGGTATCTTGTAAAACTGCGCGAGGCGTTCATTCAAGAACGTATAATTTCCATCAAGGAAATCGAGAATGCTCAAATCCTGTCGCACGATGTTCTCGAAAAACAGTTCCGTCTCGCGGCGCATAGACCTGAGCAGGTATTCCTCAAATTCCGCGAAACGCTCTCGGTCTGGTTTTACGGATTCGAGTTTGCGCAACTCAAGCCACTGACCGCCGAAGCTTTCCACCAATGCGCGCGACTTTGAATCTTTCAACATGCGCTGCACCTGTGCGGCCATCACTTCGGGCTTTTTTAACGTGCCCTGATCGGCACAGCGCAGCAACTCGTCATCCGGCATGCTGCTCCAAAGGAAATAAGAGAGCCGCGAAGCCAGTTCATGCGCGGTGATGTGATGCGCCGTTTCGGACTGTTCTTTCTCGATGCGGAACAGGAAATGTGGTGAAACCAACATGGCTTCGAGTGCCTGAACGATTCCTTCTTCAAAAGAGTCGCCTTGACGCCGAGCCATAGTAATCAAACTGACGAGTTGATTGACTTCCTTCTCGGTGACGGGGCGGCGATATGCGCGGCGAGCAAGGTCGGCCACGATCTTGCGTTCGCACCCGGCCTTGTGATTACCGTCGAGATGCCCGCAGGTGTAGATACTCTTCAGGCTCGCAGGCGAAGGCCCATTCGCCTGATCGTAAGGGCCGCCTAATTCAAGCGAACTGAGGCGAGCGTCATTAGCCATAACCTTCTCTGCTCGTCGAGCGTCGAATTCCTTTTTGAGTTCCGCGATTCTTTCAGCGGGCAGGTAAGGCGGCGGCTTGAATTCCGGCGGCGGCGGTATTGGCCGCTTCGAGGGGTTAGGTCCTTTGTAATCAGGCGGCAGCCCTTCGTACAAGTGCGGGATGGAGACAGCAATCCAGTGATCCCCGGCTGTGACTCTTGCGCGAAAATCTCGCGCCATACCCCAGAGTTCCTGCCTGTCCAAAGCGAATGAGGCTACGCCTGCGGGGTCGAAATCAATCACTTTAATTTGCTGGCCATCTATCCACAGACAGAGCTGAAGCGGTTCAGAGCCGGGCGGTCGAATGCCGCCCAGGATAGCGCGAATGCTATATTCGCCTTCAACCGGAAAACGATGCGTCGCATGAATCGCGTTGGGCAGGCTCAACCCTGTCGCGTCGTAATCGAATAAAGGAATGAGGCGGGGAACGATCTTTCGTCCCATTGTCCGCACGCGAGTGAGCGTAGGCTTCAACATCTCCGGGCCAAAGACGGCTGTTCGCGCCACTTTCTCTGCCGCCGCAAAATACTTTTCCATAAGCACAGGAGAGAGCGAAAGCACATCGCCAATATTGTCGAATCCGTAACCTGAATCGTCTTGCGGAAAATCATCGGCAGGTCTGAGGTCTACACCGAGCAGGTCTCGCACAGTATTATTGTATTCGGTGCGATTCAAGCGGCGAGCCGTCACGCGACCGGGGTCAGGTTTTGCGGACCCGTCGCCGCGCTCAAGTTGGCTTTCGATCAGGCGACAGACCTTTTCGACTTCGGCCCGTTCGGGGCGCGGCCTGCCTTTCGGCGGCATCTCTCCCGCGCGCAATTTACGCAAAACCTTTTCCCACCTGTCTCTGTCTTCGGTCATCGAAGCCTGCGTCTTGTACGCTTCGAGGTTGAGTTCTCCAGATTTAAAACTTGCGTTATGGCACATGTAACAGTTGGTCGCTAAGAAAGGCTGAATGGTTTTACTGAATGCGTCCGTGTCTTCGGTCTTCTGTGCCTGACGCGCTGGCGGCGCGATGGCCAGGCCAATCGGCAAAGCTAATATAATCAGCAACCGCGCCAGATTTTTTCTACTCATCGCTTTTTCTTCCGATCAACTGAAACAAGCAGCCTTATTATACGGACAAGTCTGTAACAAAGTAAGTGTAGGGGCAGGGCTTGTCCCTGCCCGAATCGCCG
>DATEKX010000126.1:0-5508 GCA_035277165.1 Blastocatellia bacterium
ACCTCCAAATAAAATTATTTACCTGGTCTGTCTCAACGGCGGGCGCGTTTGCGCTTTGCTACGCCATCTATCGGCTGTCGCTCGAATCTGTCCGGCTCGACTGGATACTGATTCTCATCTTCATGGTGCTGGTGACGTGGCGAGCCGAAGTGTGGATACCCGGAATCGGCAGCAAGGTCACGCTTACCGACACTTTTATCTTCATCGGCGTATTGCTGCTCGGCCCGTGGGCCGCGACGGCGCTCGCTTCTATTGACGGACTGGCCCGCTCGCCTCGAGGCTCTAAAAACAGGCGCGCCGCAACGGTCGGCATAAACATGGCGGCGATGAACCTGTCTGTGCTTGGCGCTTCATTGCTGGCTGTGAAAATCTTCGGTCCGCTTAACGATCTGGTTTATGGCAGCAACCGGCTCGATAAACTCGCGCTCGCGCTCGGAGTGATCGCGCTCGTCAATTACCTGATCAACACCGCCATCGTTGCGACCTGCATTGCGCTCTGGCGCGGGCGCAATGTCATAAAGACGTGGGCTGAGAGCTACCTTTGGACATGGGCCGTATTCCTGACAGGCATGTTTGCCGCAGGCGTGATCGTTAAAGCGATTATCACGTTCGGCTTTTATCTGGTTGCCTTGTCCGTGCCGATACTGGCGCTCTCTTACATCACCTATAAGACTTATCTCGGAAAAGTCGAAACGTCGAACAAACGCATTGAAAAGCTGACTAAACTGCATCTTGCGACTATCGAATCGCTGACGATGGCGATTGACGCCAAAGACCCGCTCACACGCGGACACATACAGCGCGTCAGAGTGCTGGCCGAAGGGCTGGCACGCGCAGTCTCTTATCCCGAAGATCAGATGGAAGGCTTGAAAGCCGCAGCCCTCCTGCACGACATAGGCAAGCTCGCGGTTCCCGAACATATCCTGAGCAAGCCGGGGAAACTCTCGACCGCCGAGTATTCAAAGATAATGATTCACCCTGTAGTCGGTGCTGACATTCTGAGCAACGTCGAGTTCCCTTATGAGGTCGTGCCGATAGTCAAACATCACCACGAGAGGTTCGACGGCACGGGTTATCCAAGCGGGCTGAAAGGTCAGGAGATTCCGTTCGGCGCGCGAATACTTACGGTCGTCGATTGCTATGAAGCGCTGACGACGAACCGCCCCTATCGCCCAAGCTACAGCCGCGAACAGGCCCTTGATGTAATGCGCAGCGAGGCGGGCCGCACGCTCGACCCGGTTATCTTCGAGCGCTTTCTCTCAATAGTTGACCATCTCGAAGACAACCTGCCGCAGCCTTCCACTTGCAACGTCTCGATCATAGGTGTCGAGCCGGTAATGACCAGACAACTGCTCGAACAGAATTTCGGGCCTGTGCCGAGAACGCGCGCTGAAAAAGCGCTCCGCGACATCACTGCCGCACAGCGCGAAGTATTATCGCTTTACGAAATCGCGCAAACGCTCGGCTCGACTTTGAAGCTTTCAGAGGCGCTTCCGATAGTCGCCACCAAGCTCGAAAATATCGCTAACTTCACAACGCTTGTCATCTATCTGGCCGAAGGCAATAGCCTGCATGCATCTTACGCAATCGGCAAAAACGCAGAAGCGCTCAAAGGCATGGAGATGGCCCTAGGCGAAGGCGGAACCGGTTGGGTCGCGGAGCATCGCCAGGTTCTCATAGGCGGAAGCCCGCTTGCCGACCTTGAGCGACCGCTCGGCCAGCTTGCTGCCCGGTATCATTCGACGGCGATATTTCCGCTGCTGCACGAAGACACGCTTGTGGGCACGCTCGCGCTCTACTCAGAAGAAGATTGCGGTTACTCAACCGATGAAGTGAGGTTGCTTGAAACCATCTCCTGTCATGCGGCGACTGCTGTTCACAACGCGCTCACATTCGAGCGCACGCAGGAATCCGCGCTCACAGATAATCTGACGGGCCTGCCGAATTCGCGTTATCTATACAGCTTCTTCGACCAGGAACGCAGTCGCGCGGAGCGGCACGGCTATCAACTAGTGTTGATGATGATGGATCTCGACGGATTCAAAAAAGTCAACGACACTTACGGCCATCACGTCGGCGACGAGATACTGCGCCGCGTGGCTCAGGTAGCGCGCTCGCAGGTGCGCAGCGGCGACTTGCTGATTCGCTACGCGGGCGACGAGTTCGTCGCAGTGCTTCATCGCGCTACGCCTGAAGTGGTTCTGGATTTGAAGATGCGCCTGCAAGATTCGGTTGACAATCTGGCTTACGAAGTCAGGCCGGGTCGCGTAGCGCGCGTGGGGATTTCGATAGGCTATGCCACCTACGGCCAAGATGGCACGGCTATAGATGAATTGATGGAAGTGGCCGACGGGCGAATGTACGAAGACAAGCTCGACCGCAAGCGCGTCGCAAACGCGCATCGCGTCGCGGCTTTTCCGGCAAGATGAGCCGAGGAATCTGAAATCTGAAATTCAACGGGTGATGTATGAATATTTTAAATGACTTTGAAGTAGTGACGAGCGCGCCGCCATTGTCGTCGCGCGTGAAGATGAGGATGCTTGAGCAGATGGCCGAAGCGCTCGAAGATGAAGCGGCGGGACTTTATCGCCGCGCTGCCGCCTTCGAGGAAGAAGAGTTTCTGCTCAACCACGAGATAGAAGAACGCCAGACGGAAATCAATCGCTTGCTGCTCAAGCTCGAATCTCTCAGATCAGAGCGCGACGGCGTGCTCGAAAAGATTGAGTCCATCACAAGCGAAGCTTCTCAGATGAGAGACGAGGCTTTCAAAAGCGAAGAAGATGAAGTGGCATTTCAAGCCATAGCCTGCGCGCCATTGGATGACGAAATGCCGGATCATTACCTTGCAGCTTCCGATCAAAATAATCAGTCGAATAGTTCTGTTTACTTTCGGCGATTGACATTGGCCGATAGCACGTGCTGATCGGTCGCTAAGGCAGGCTTTCGCGACCGGCAATCCAATATTTTATTAGATTGCTGAAAGCTCAACCCTAATAGTCATTTTATTGGTATGAGAGAGGGCCTGTCTCAATTTAACGAGTAAAAAGAAAATTCAGACCCCGACAAATCATCGGGCAAAGAGGTCATTATGGTTTTATGGGATGGGGTCGAGCGCCGCGCCAAGTCGGTTGACCGTCGCACGACAGAGCGCCGCCGCTCGCTGCGTTACACGGCTGACACCGTGATAGTGATTGAAGGAATAACCTGGATAGACAACGAAGGGACAGATCGCAGACGCAAGATACGCCGTCAGCAAGACCGCGAGCGCCTGGCTAAAAGAATTCTCGATGACGCTCTTTTCTGAAGCCTCGCGCCATCTGCCTTCATACCTGCCAATTTCAACTGCCTGCCGTCAGGCGCAGTGTAATCCGCGTTTCACAAATTCTCCTTGACATTCAATCCTTCCCTGCTTTATTGTGCCTTGCTTCTCAAACACAAACACAAAAATTCTCGTGAGCAGAGAAAAACCTTTTGAGAAGCTTCCGTTTCTTTTGCCGACGTTTCACTAGGTGTTCCTATATCCGATCATCACAGGGGATGGCTGTAACAATTAAAGCGTCCGAAGGCGACAGCAGGGCAGGCGGTCGTCCGTGCGCGGCAGGTGCGCCAATCGAGTAACCTGTTTCCGTTTCAAATCTCCCTCGCGTCTTCGGCAGCCAATAGATCAGCCCTCATTGGGAGCTTTCGTTCCGGCTTTGGCCAATCGTTGCTAATGGCCCGGCGCGTCAGCTTTAGTTTTGTAAGATTTCCCATAAATCGGCCTGCTCGGCCACTATAAGGAGAAGGAAAGAATGAAGCATTCAACAGTTTTCGTGATCGGGCTTGTGTTGGCGGTCTTCCTGCTCAGCACGAGCGCGATGATGCAACAAGACACTGCAAATCAATTGCAGGACAATTCACAGATAGCCACTCTCAGCGCAACACAAAATGCGTATATCAGCAACAACAACTGGCATAAACTGATTCTCAGCGCAGAGGATCAAGCCACTTACAACGAACTGATCGCCAAGGACGCCATTCTCAACGAGATCAACTATGGCAGCTTCCGCATGGTCGTAGTAAAAGAGGAAGCGCTCGGCGGTCGCGCCGCGCTTCAAGCGTTGGCGGGAAGTGTTCAGGACGACCTCAATCTCATAACGATCAACGGCTACACGCTGGACACGACCGCGCCGGACGCTACTTATAACCAGTTGCCTTCGGACCTCCGCAAGACGGACATCGCTGATGCGCTTGCGCGCGGAACCAAGCCGCAAGGCGGACTCTACATCATTCAATTTGCAGGCCCTATTCGAGGCGAGTGGCTTGATTCGCTCAAAGCGACGGGCGTTGATGTAGTCACTTACATGCCGTCGAATGCTTACGTAGTGCGAGGCGATGCAAAGGCCGCGTCAGCCCTGCTGACATTCGCAAAGCAGAGTCCGTTCACGCAGTTCATAGGCGACTACGAACCTGCTTTCCGGCTCTCGCCTCTGACGCGCGCAACGCAAGCAGGCTTCAGCCGCGCCGCCATAGATGTCACCGTGCAGGTGATTGACGGGCCGGACGCGAAGCAGACCATCGCGAATCTTTCGGCGATGGCCAACGAAGTCGTACAGATAACTCGCGTGTTGAATTATCACAACGTCGAACTCAGCGTGTCACCGTCGCGGCTTGCAGAGATGGCGCATTACGACGCCGTTTTTGCGATTGAAGAACGCAATCAGAAACGGTTGCTTGACGAAGCGCAGGGCCAGATAGTCGCTGGAAACCTTACGGGCAATTCGCCTTCGGGGCCGGGCTATCTTGCGTGGCTCGCAAGCAAAGGCTTCACAAGCTCGCAGTTCACAACGTTTTCAGTAAACGTCGCAGACGATGCTTACAGTCTTACAGGTCACCCGGATTTACCATCCGGTCGCATCGCGTTCCAGAATAATCCGACCAGTCAAACAGGCGCGCAAGGCGGGCACGGATTTCTCAATTCGCACATCGTCGGCGGATTCAACAGCGGCACGGGTTCGGCTGTTGAAGACACTCTCGGATTCAACTATGGGCTGGGAATCGCGCCCTTTGCCAGAGTCGGCGTGACGGCAATCTTTGGCAACGGCGCATCATCGGGAACCGCGTGGGAGAACACCGCCTATGGTCAAGGCGCTCGCATATCGAGCAACTCGTGGGGATTCACAAACCTCTTCCGCTACGACGCGAACGCGCAGATGTATGACCGCATAGTGCGCGACGCTCAAACCGGAGTCGCGGGACTTCAACAACTCACAGTCGTCTTCGCAGCAGGCAACGACGGACCGGGCACGAACACCGTCAGCAGCCCCGCGACGGCAAAGAACGTCATCTGCGTCGGCGCAAGCGAGAACGTCAGACAGACAGGAACTGACGGCTGCGCCGTTGCAAACTCGGGCGCAGACAGCGCAAACGACATCATCAATTTCTCAAGTCGCGGGCCTGTCAATTCGGCGGGCGGCGATGGCCGCATCAAGCCCGACATCGTGGCCCCCGGCACTCACATCGAAGCGG
>DATEKX010000127.1:0-7844 GCA_035277165.1 Blastocatellia bacterium
CAGCGCAGTCTTTTGCAAATCAAGAAAGATTGATTTGAAGAGCATCGAACTGCGAATGGCGTTATACAATTCTTCCAGTTTGTTCTCTAAACTTCTCGCATGCTCTGTCGAGAACTCTTCTTCAAACGCGCTTTTCATTTGCTCAAGCGCAAGTCCTTCGAGCAGGCATTGAAAGACGAATAGATAATAGTCATCAAAATCTTTTATGCCTAAAACATTAGGCTCTGACGAGCCTAAAACTTTCGTATTTGCCAGTTCCTCGACCCACCCCATAATAGTATTAACGGGGTTCTCGTCAGGGAATCGCTCTCTCACCAGATCAAGCACTTTGATTCTGTCCGGCACATTCAAAAGCAGAGCAAGAAAAAATCGGTGCTCGTTGCTTGTGATTTGCCCTCGGCGGTGAATGATGTGGTTTTGTCTTTGTACTTCCTCGAAAACGGGCAGGATGAGGTCTACAAATTCGCCGTGCCGCTGGCGAGCTATTTCGATTAGTCTTTCAAACCGCTCTTTGCCGGTTGAAAGGCCGAAGGTCGCTTCGAGTTGATTATGCGGCAAACGATTAAACAGTATTTCAACGATTTCAAACGTCGTCTGAAAATCCGAGCAGCGGATCATCTCTCCTATTAAATCATCCGCCTCCGGGTGATTCATGCCCAGAAGAAATGAAGCGCTCTGGAGCTTTTTGAACATGACAGGTGACTGGTAAAACGGGTCCGTCGCGAAGTAAGGTTTGTGGTAATCATACTGCGGCTGGGCGCTGGGAGTGCTGCGTGTTCTGACAGTAATCGTGGCCGAAGGACGGTCAAGATGAAACAGAGAGTGGATGTGCGGTCGTCCCGGCACTATTCGCCGAACGTCGTCTTCTTTCAGCAACTCGACGCTGTTCAGAGCCATCTGGCCGACCGAGAAGTGAGCGTTTACTTTGCGCTTCTCCTCGAAATCGTACCGGCTGTGAATGCTTGAGCCTAAGAACACTTGGAAGGCCCCGGAAAAACTGTGCTGATGAATAGAGGTCGTCCCGTCCAGCCAGTAGTAAATGTCAATGTAAAATCTTGGGCCGCTATATAAGGTGATCGGAGGATTGCCGAATGCTCCTACGACATCCTGTTGTTGAGGCAGTTCGGTGCTTGTGCCGACCCACCGGATTATGTCCCACGGGCTGACCTGCCTGCGCGGAGTCATTTCAATCAATGCCTGCTCGGCAATCTCAGGGAAGACCTCCTCGCAGTAATCCTCGTCTCGCCAGCGTTGTTCGATCAGCGAGCCGAGTTCCTGAAAAACCTGCATAGGTAAACCTCGCGCGGAGCCGTCCTCTTATTTCAAAACAGACCGCTCCTTTTCAACAACCCGAACACAAGACGCACAGACCATAAAGCGGACGCCGCAATCTATCGCAGAAAAGACCGTCGAGCCTGTTTCGATCAGGCGTTACAATCGCTGGCCGCCCCGGCGGGTCTGCAAGGAGTGCCTACGCAGTCGGAGTTCGAGCTGTTTCCGACGCACAGCTTGCTTGATCCCGTGCAGCAGGTGTCGGTAAAACACGCCGGATTAGGATGCGGGCCGGGAGGCGAGTCGCATGTGCCGTCGGAAACTTTTTTCGAGGTAACCACGACGGTCACTGCCTGCGCCGCTATCGGAGAAACCAGCGATATGACCACAGGAAGGGCTACCATTGCTCCAGCGCCTAGCCTCTTCATCATTCGCCGTCTCGATAATCCGTTTGCGGCTGGCAGGTTTAACTGCTCTTCGAGCAGGTTGGCCTTGCTCAGCTTGTCGAGCGCGTACAAAACCATTTCTTCATCAACCGGCGACCCGACTTCCTTCTCAAGCAGCGCAGTCATTTCGGCGACGGTCGTCCGGCCATTGCAGTGATTCCAGATCAGAGCAGCCGTAGTGTTAAGACAGTGCGCTTTATGTCGTTTCAAGTCATATAGCATTAACTCGTCCGGCAATTCCTGAACAACCAGATCTTTCTGCCGGGCAAGCGCTACCTGATGGCCATGATTTGTGTTTCCCATTTTTTTCTCCTTGTTTGTTATGCAACTGCGATTGAAAAGCCTAAGCGATGAATTACCTTTCAAGAATTAGTCTGACCGTCTCTTCGGCTTCACCGCGCGCGCCTTTCAAAACGAGCGCCTGCGATACGATCTTTCCGAGCGTAGTCATAACGGCTTCGGGTTTTCGCCTTGCTGGTACGGTGTTGGAAAGCAACTCCAATATCGCCTGACCCGCCGAAAGCGTGCGAGGACGCCAACGCTCGCCGGATTTGTACTGACTTACAATTACTAACCCCACGGGCAATGGCTTTACTCCATTGCTTCCGCCGAGTTCTTCTGCGTGGCAAATTTTCTGTTTGAAAGAACCGGGTTCTCTCAAAGCGAGCGGGGCCGTATACGGATGCGCCCGCCCTGCTTTATCTATCACGGCGCATTCGTCAGAGTAGTAAGTGGCTCCGGCCTTTACCAGTTCCGCGACCAGACTGGTCTTTCCGCTGAAACTGCGACCGGGAACGATTATCATCTTTCCCTGCCACCCAACGGCTCCTGCGTGAATAAACACTCTGCGCCGCGCCATTTCAGCCAGGTACGATTTCAATTGCGCCTGAAGGATTTCCAGAATCGAATCCACATCGGTCGTGCTCGCTACCAACTGCCGGTCTTCGTACAGGTGATGCAACGAGCGCCCGTTTTTTCGCAGTCCCATCGTGCCGACCATTAAAGAAAACTGTCGCTCGACGCGAGGCGATAAAGACGGTTTCCATATAGGCGGAGCCAGAGATAAAAGCCTGTCCAGAACCTTCGGCTCATTGGTCTGAATCCCGACTCGAACCCCGCAAGCTACGATTGATCTTCGAGCTTTCCAGTCTATCTTTCCGGCCTCTTCCAAAAACATATCGGCGTCTCGGTCAACTCACCTCTGGCCCGTCATCTGCACTTCTGCTTTTCGGAGGCCAATCAGCGCGCGCACATTCGGGTCTCCAATCGCAAGGCTTGAAGCGACCATGCCTTCGCCATCAATGAGAATTGCCGAGGGCGTGAACTTGGTTCCGAACAGCGGGCCGATTTCAAATAACGGGTCTAACAGGGTGAGTGATTTAAAATCTTCGTTCAATGCTTTTGTATCTTCCACCTCGCCGGAAGCGATGAGCACCAGTTTTGGTGAGCCAGCAGGAGGATTCTCTTCCCAGTCTTTAAGATCTTCAAACATCGCTGCGCAGAATTCGCAAAGCGGATGCCAGAAGATTAAAAGCGTAGGGCTGCCGAACAGGTCTTCTACATCAACCATCTCGCCTGACAGGTCGGGCAGTGAAAACTTCGGCGCAGGCTCGCCTATGTTCCTTACAGAATGCCTGGTGGCTATTTGAGGTATGTGACTGCTCAAGCCTTCTCCGTTGACGGACTTCGGCGACAGTCGCCCCGAAGCGATCAGGTCTCTGACCATATCGCGAATCGGGTCGTCGCCGTAGGTGTTCTGGCCCGCGATTCGACCGTCGGGGTGAATCAATATGGCGGCAGGCGTCCACTTGGCTTGATATTCATCTGCTACCTTTGAACCTTCATCTATCAACAAGTAGCTGACTTCATACTTCGTCATCTTGTCCTGACTTTCAGTCAGATTGCCATTGCTCATGATGCAGATCGTCAGGCGATCAGAGTAATCGCGTTCCCATGCTCTGACCATCGGCAGCAGAACTTTGCAGCCCCAGCAGTTTGGGCCTGCGAACAGAAGCAAAACGAATTTGCCGGGTTCAAGCAGGTCGTCAAGCGACATCTCATCGCCGTCAACCGTAGCCAGAGAGAACTTCGGAGCCTTTGCCCCAACCGGCAAGCCATCTTCAGGGAGAGTCGCTTCTTTATACTGGACAGGTAACATCTCGCCATCTTCAGTGAGAGCAACTCTGAGCGATTCTATTCCGCTGAGAACTTCTGCCTGTTGCTTGAGCATGCGACTGAGAAATACACATATCCAGGCAAGCAGCCCCGTTATACAAATGCCTAAGATGAGAATTATCAGTTCTGCGGTTTTCAAATCGTTCAACCAGTTCAGGGCGCTCAAACCCGGATTATCTTTTCCTTGAACAAGGACGAATCCGGCCACTGCTACCAACAGGAGATTGCGCCCGAAGGTAATCCAGCTAACCGGCTCGGAATGAATCTGTCCGAAGCAACGGCAATCGGGAGACTGGCCGCGCGCAAGGCTCACACCGATACCGATAGTGAAGACCGACAACAGCACAAGCGCACCCATTGCGCCCCACCACGCAGTGCTCAATGGAATGAGCGCAACCGCGACGAGGATTTCAGCCAGCGGCAGGCACCACGCAACCAAAGGCGCTAACCGTTCCGGCACACCGAAGTCAATTATCGCCCGGCGCGAACCAGCCTTGTCGGCAGCTTTCGCAATCCCTGCGACACCGAATACCAAAGCCAGAAAAAGTCTGGCCATTAATAGAGCAAGCTGCATATCAACCCTTGATCACTTTCTATGATGAATTGGCCCAACGAGCAAATCCGCTTAGTTGCAATAGCAACGCAGCAGCGCGCGAAAAGACATGGCCGACCTGAAAAGGCAAACGCGGCAGATCATTGAATGGGCCGTTCAATGTCATGGTCGCTTCGATTGGGTTCGGCCAGTGCCGAGGCAATTCTTTCAGCAAATCCCTCAGCAACCGCACAGGGTTGCGCAAAAAGACAGCCAACTGTCCTCGAAACTGGAACGGAATGCCCCACTCTTCGAGCACAGCGGGCACGAACCAGCGCGGCAGACTCGCGGCCCGACGCGCGATTGGCGTTCGCTCAACTTCCGCCCCGACTAAATGATGCGCAAGTCCGACAGCGCAGGCAACCCAATCTGCATGCTTAGGCGAACCATTCAGGCACAGATCCCAATCGAAATTATCACCGCACGATTCAAGCAATACGGCAATGTCGCATAACCAGAGCGGGCGAACCGCGCCGTGACGCAGCAAATGCATGCACAAGAATCGCAGATGATCTTCCGCGCTCAGAACCCTAACTTCCAGATCATCGAGTTTGACAAGCTGCGAGCGCGCAAAAACATCTTCCGTCTGCCCTTCATAAAATTTGCCGAATCCAAGATGCAAATCCACATTGCACGCCTGACTTTCAGGACTCGCCAGAACCGCTTGTGCGCTTTGATAATGATCCGGCAACACGCACAGGTCGAGATCGCCATAAGGGCGCATCCCTATTTCAGAATAAAGCCGCGCAATTGCCCAGCCTTTTACCAGCACAGGCTCTACGCCAGAGTCGCGCAACAGCGGAATGATCTGTTTCAGACTGCGCTGCCCGAGCGCCGCATGAATCGAGTGTTCGCGATACGCTTGATGAAACTGATGCGCAACGCCAGAGTCTCGCAAGCCGGAGTGACGGATTCTGCACCATGTTAAACCGCCAGCCCCCGTCGCGAGTAGCAAAGCGGCAATCTCTGACAACTCTTCTGCCGAGTTGGTTGGCGGCGAACATCGCCAGGCCCTCGTCATCAGTTGAGCCACCAGCCTGCCGCGCGCCGCTCTCGACTGCGCCCGTTGATGATGTTTCAGAAACGATCTTCTCATCCGGGAAATCTCAACCGACTCACTGAATATTCAATCGCGCGATTTCCGAATTGTCTTCGCCGCGCACATATAAAGTAAGCCTGTCACCTGCGTTGATGGCTTTCGCGTCAAAGACAATGATGCCTATGATCGCTTCGCCCGGCTTGATCTTGTTTTCGACGCGGCCCTGAACTACTTTGGCCGGAACCAGAACGCTCTGTTTATCGAAGCTTCTTTCAAGCGAGATGGCGTTGAAAGCGAAATCCTTATCGCCGATATTTTTGATCGTGTAGCGCAGGTAAGATTTCTCGTCAAAGGTCAGCACTCGCGGGTCGAGCACGAGCGTCACCCTTTTAGCAGCGGCATGTGAATCGTTGGTCTTGACTTCGCGCACGCCCTGTATCATCGCGCGCAAGAATCGGTCTTCTACTTCTCGTTGCGCGCGCTCGGACGCCTGACGATCAAGGTCTTCGGTTCGCTTCAATGCCTGAGCATAGGTCTCGGATGCGCGCTGATTGGCTTGCGCGATCAGTTTGTCGGCCTGCTGGCGCGCAGTATTCAGCATCTCTTCGGCCTGTTGCTGTGTCAGGCTCAACACCTTCGCAGATGCATCTGTGTTTGCAGGTTGTTGCGGTTCAGCAGTAGGAGCATTCGTAATATTGACCATTCGATAAGCCTGATTGATCGAAACAACATCGAGGTCAAAGCTGTAGGTGTGATCGCCCTTCTCGCCTGTCTTTACGAAAAGGTTGCTGACGCCTTTAGAGATAACAGGCTTGAGAAAGACATCATTATCTATTCGCTGAACGACGAAACCGCCTTTTCCGGTAGCGGCATCATAGAGGTCGCCGCAGATTATGTCTCTGACCACATCAGGAAATGTTATTCTCGTTGTGATCCCCTGCGTTGTTTTCACGAGGCCGGTTTGATTGGGGCCGAGCACAATCGTTGTAGCTGGTGATTGCGCGCGAGCAATTGAAGGAATTGCCGCAAGAAAAATGGATAGAATCAGGGTTCCTGCTTTGAATTTCATTTTGTCCTCCTGGTGAGCAAGAGATGATCGTCTTACAACCGGGGCATTGAGGCGCATCTCCGGGCTCTACTTATACAGTCCGACATTATTAAGTTGTGTTCTTCGAGGGGCTAGTGCTCGATTGAGCCGCCGCTGTCATTTATATCAGGCACATTGAAGCCTATACAGACAGTAATTTCACGAGCGGGCTCTACGCAAAAGAGTTCAGCGCTCAGATTTTCTAATCCTGAGCGCTGAAGCTCGAATATCACAGTTCGCAGATTGCCGCTGCTTAGGGCTGAAGCGTGCTGAGAAGCGGCGGAGTCCCAGTCGGCCCGATCTTGTCAGCAAGGGGAATGAACAATCCGGCAGCGGGTATCAAGATCAAAGCTAAGGGCAGATGATCTTCGTGGCAATAGACGCTGAATACCGCATCGCCTACGGCGCTTACTTCGGTCGCGTTGTCGAATTCCTTATGGTCGCCAGAATTAAGCGTCTTTTCTTTGCCTTGACCATATTTGACCAGAACCTCGCCGCGTGTGACTTTAACGTCAACTTCTTTGCGCTCTGAAAAAACTCCAACGTCCTGCATGTGAACAACCTTAACAAGGCCGGAGACTCCGGCTGGCACTGTCAGAGTTATCGAGCCGCATTTGAGCATCGAGGATTCGATTGCTTTTTGCGACATCGTCAACACGCTCTCGGTCAGTCGCCCGTAATCGGCTCGTCCAACCGACGAGACCTCGACCGAAGCATGGCTGTCGGTTCCGGTTCTTATGAGATTGCCGCTCATCACGGTCTGTCCGACTTTGGCCTGAGTGTTGTTGATGGCAACATCTCGCTTGGCTACTGTCAGAGTTCCTGTCGGCTCTTGAAAAGCGGCAAAAGAACTGTCAGTTGCTTCGACCGGCTCGCCTGCGTCGAGCGACGCAAACGTGGTTAAGGAAAAAGCCGCCACAATCGAAAGCGACAGCAAAATGCTTAACGGGGTTTTGAACCTGCTTTTGTTTATTTTCATATTGCCTCCATCAGATATCTGGAAGCCGCACAGCTTGAAGCATGCAAATCCTTCAGTGCTTCCTCATGCGTGAGGCTCTCAGATTACGAAATAACGATTCGAAAGTCAAACACATTCTCATCCAAATTATTGACACTATTACCTATTTGGGTAGGCCGCGAAATTTGGCGCTTGCCGAATAAGCCATCAGATTATTCAATCCTTATGCTCATCTTTTTTAGCCCAAGGCCCAGCCCGCGCAGGCTTTCGAGCTT
>DATEKX010000128.1:0-2252 GCA_035277165.1 Blastocatellia bacterium
GTTGACTGACGTGGTCGCATGGTTCAGCGAAGGATTTGATACGGTGGATATGAAAGAAGCCCGCGCGCTGCTTGAAGAATTAAGAATTAAGAATTAAGAATTAAGAATGCTTGCAATATGAATCTCTCTTAATTCTTAATTTTTAATTCTTAATTCTTTCCCTCAGGCGACCATCAGGTTGTGATTGCTTCTTTCCATCGCTGCCTGAGCGATGCTTGCCACTGCCTCATCGCGAAAGAAAGCTAATCCTTTTCTCGCGTCGTTGTTGTCAACGACGATCACATCGCCGGTTCGCACCTGTTTGCTCGCAAGCAGGTTGGCAAACGGATGAACGAGAAATCGCTCTATGCTGCGTTTGAGATGACGCGCGCCGTACTGGCAATCAGTCCCTTCGACCAAAAGGAATTCGCGCGCTTGATCTGTGAGCCTGAAGCTGAACTGCGCGGTCAGCCCTTCCATCAATCGCTTTGCTACGGCGGCAAGTTCCAGATCGAGTATTAGATTTAAGTCTTGTGATTTAAGGCTGCGAAACGTCACTACTTTATCTATTCGATTCATGAACTCAGGGCTGAAATGGCGTCGAGCCGCTTCAAGCGCCGTGGTGTAGAGTTTCTGATCAACATTATTCTCAACAATATTTTTGCTTCGCGCAGGAGCAAACCCCATAGAGCCTGTGAGAAGCTCGCTCATCTGTTTCGCGCCCAGGTTCGACGTCATAAAGATCATCGTCTGCGAAAAATCCACTTGCTTGTTATCGCCGAGCGTGAGCGTTGCTTTGTCGAGAATGCCGAGCATCAGTTTCCAGAGCGCGTCCGATGCTTTCTCGATTTCATCAAACAGCACAAGCGTGAACGGGTCGCGGTCGGTGTGGTATATGCCCAGATTATGCTGCGTCAGCATGGGCGAAGTCTCGCGATGGCCCAGATAACCCGGAGGCGAGCCGATCAACTTGGATACTTCGTGCGAGTGCTGGAATTCTGCGCAGTTTATTTTGATGAATGCGTTGGGCGAGCCGAATAGTATTTCGGCGGCGGCTTCTACCACGCGCGTTTTGCCGGAACCTGTAGGCCCCAAAAAAAGCATCGTCCCGATAGGCCGGTTCGGACAAGCGAGTCCGGCTTGAAAAACCTGATATAACGAAGCGACATTGCGCACCGCGCGTTCCTGGCCCACGATGCGCGCCTTGAGCTTCGATTCGAACTCTTCGACGATTGGGCTTTTCGAGCCAGCATCAAGCGCTACTAACTTTGTGTTCTTTGTAGCAATCATCTAATCACCTTCTTTCCGCATTTACGTTCGCATCAGTCTCAATCGCTCATCACGCGCTGAAGATACATCAACCCCGCGCCTCAGTCGCCGCCCGCATGGGTGGCAATGTTCGACCTTAAACTGGATGGCTGTGATCAGCACCCGAATGGGCAGTGAGCCTAGACCCACTTGCAACACAGAGCTATATTAATTTAATTGCATCAAGCCCCGCATAGAAAGCTGATGACATTATTGGTGCAGGCACGGTATACATCACAAGTCTTTTGCGATTCTCAGACCTCGGCTGACCGAAGGCGCTCGCCAGAATTAAAATCGAAAATTAGAGACCGGAGAGACCAGGAAAGGGAAATATAATGAGCGATCAAACACGCATCCGCATCTTTTGCGTAGACGATCATCCTCTGCTACGCGAGGGCATTGCCGCAATCATCAACAATCAACCGGATATGCTACTCGTGGCTGAGGCGGCGACCGGATGCGAGGCCATTCAAAAGTTTCAGCAGCACCAGCCTGACATTACTCTCATGGATCTCAGGCTTCCCGACATGAGCGGCATAGATGCCTTGATTGCGATTCGGACGGAATTTCCTGAAGCCCGCGTTGTCATGCTCACAACATTTGAAGGCGACGTTGATATTCGCCGCGCTCTTGAAGCGGGCGCTCGCGGCTATATGCTCAAGAGCATGCCGCCAGCAGACTTAGTCGAGGGGATTCGCCAGGTGCATGTGGGGAAGAAGCGTATCCCTGCGGAGGTGGCAGCACATCTGGCTGAGTACTTCGGCGACGACGCCTTGACCGAGCGCGAGATAGAAGTGCTCCGGCACGTCGCCAGTGGGAATCGAAATCGGGACATCGCAAAACGGCTCTTTATCTCGGAGGAGACCGTCAAGGTTCACATCAAACACATAATGGAAAAACTGAGCGCCAGTGATCGAACGCAAGCGGTTGCGATTGCCGTGCGTCGCGGAATCATTCAATTGTGA
>DATEKX010000129.1:0-5130 GCA_035277165.1 Blastocatellia bacterium
CCGTTTCGCGAAGATATGTTCGTGCTGTCGGGGCTGGATGATCGTAACGGGAACGCTCTGGGCGATGGGCCGGGCGACCATGCCAGAGCGGGCGCTGCCATTCTGACCGGCGTTCATTGTAAGAAGACAGCAGGCGCGGACATTCACAACGGCATTTCAGCCGATCAGGTAGCGGCAAACGTTATAGGCTCTAAGACAAAGTTCGCATCTATAGAACTGGGCTGCGAAGATTCGCGCACCGTAGGCAATTGCGATTCGGGATACAGTTGTGCCTATACCAACAGCATCTCGTGGCGCACGCCAACGACGCCAATGCCTCCTGAGGTCAACCCGCGAATGGCATTCGAGCGGTTGTTCGGCACAAATGATTATAGTCTCGATGCTGAGACTCGCGCCCGCCGCGCAGGGTATCGCAAAAGCATCCTTGATATGGTTCGTGAAGACACTCAGCAGTTGAGCAAAAGTCTCGGGCAGGCTGATCGTCGCAAAATCGATGAATACCTCTACGGAGTCAGGGAGATCGAAAAGCGCATCGAGGGTGCCGAGAAAGATGATCACGAAGTAAAGCCCGCGATTGAAAAGCCTGCCGGAATACCGTTCACTTTTCCCGAATATGCGAAGCTGATGTTTGACCTTCAAGTGGTCGCGTTTCAAGCAGACCTTACTCGCGTAACGACCCTGATGTTAGGCCGCGAAGGCAGCATGCGTGTTTACCCTGAGATCAATATTCCAGACCCGCATCACCCGCTTACGCATCATCGTAACAACGCAGAGTGGATTGAGAAGGTCGCCAGGATCAACTGCCTTCACACGGAAACGTTCGCCTACTTTTTAGAGAAGCTCAAATCAACAAAGGATGGCGACGGCACACTGCTCGATCATTCGATGGTTGTCTACCTCAGCGGGCTTAGTGATGGCAATCGACATGCTCACGAAGACCTGCCCGTGCTTGTAGTGGGCCGTGGCGATGGAAGCCTGAAACCGGGGCGGCATATTACATACAAGAGGGGCACGCCGATGACTAACCTGTACATGACATTGCTCGACCGAATGGGCGTGCAGCCGGAAAAGATCGGCGACAGCACAGGAAGACTCGAAAACCTCGCAAGCATTTGAGAGCAGCATTTAGTTTTTAGAAGTCCCGTTAGGGACGACCTGTCTATAGCTCCGGCGTTGTTAGAATTTACTGTAGCTCCGTAGGAGCGACCTCTGAATCAATAGGTCGCTCCTACGGAGCTACAGTAAATATTCAGCACTCTAAAACTATAGACAGGTCGCTCCTACGGAGCTTCTTTCTGATACAGCCTCTAAATAAACACTATGAAAACAAACCCTGCCCGACTTGCGCTCATTGTTTCGATCTGCATAATTCTGACCACTTTCGGCCATGCTCAACAGGCGCAGGAAAACTATCCGCCGGGGCCCGACTCAAAGCCGCAGCCTGATGTGCCGAAAGGCGAAGTGCTCAAATTCACCTTTGATCAATCGAAGATTTTTTCAGGCACCTGGCGCGAGTACTGGGTGTACGTGCCTGCGCAGTACACGCCGGACAAACCCGCGTGTCTCTATGTGAATCAGGATGGAATTCAATGGCAAGCGCCGACGGTCTTTGACAACTTGATCCACAAAAAAGAGATGCCTGTGACCATCGGCGTGTTCGTGATGCACGGGCGCGTTAAAGCCTCGGATGACAACACGGCGCTCGACCGTTTCAATCGCAGTTATGAATACGATGGCCTCGGCGATAACTATGTTCGCTTCCTGACGGAAGAACTTCTGCCCGAAGTTGAAACGAAAAAGACTTCCGACGGGCGACCCATACGCCTGTCGCACAACGGAAACGACCGCGCTATCGGCGGCTCGTCGAGCGGCGCAATCTGCGCCTTCACTGCGGCGTGGGAGCGCCCGCGCGAGTTCAGCCGCGTCTTCAGCGCGATAGGCACTTATGTGGGTTTGCGCGGCGGCGACCGTTACCACACGCTCGTCCGCAAGTTCGAGCCGAAACCGATTCGCATCTATCTGCAAGACGGCTCGAATGACCTCAACATCTACGCAGGTGATTGGTGGATGGCTAATCAAACAATGGAGCGCGCGCTCACTTTCGCGGGTTATGAATTGAATCATGTCTGGGGCGAGGGCGCTCATAATGGCAATCACGGTACAGCCATCTTTCCCGATGCCATGCGCTGGCTCTGGAAGGATTGGCCGCAGCCTGTGAAGGTCGGGCAATCGAAGAACAACACGCTTGATGCGATTCTGGTTCCGGGCGAAGGCTGGCATCTCGTGGAGGAAGGACTCAGGTCTGCGGACGGGGCTGCCGTAAATCAAAAGGGCGAAGTCTACTTCAATGACGCGCTGACCAATAGGTCTTATATATACGGACTCGGCGACAATGAACTCACGTCTGCTGCCAAACCAAATAAGCGCAACAGGCACGCGTTCGGCCCTGATGGGCGGCTCTATGTCCTTACGGAAGGCGGCAAAAGAATCGTCGCTTACGATGCAAAAGGCAAAATGAAAGTCATTGCCTATGGGCTGAACGGCAAAGATATGATTGTCGCGAGCAACGGAAACATCTATGTCACAAGCCCCGGCGCGGGCGGAACCGAGACGAGCAAGGTGTGGCTCATCAAACCGAGCGGCGAAAAGAAAATCGTAGATACTGGTCTGAGCTACGCGAACGGCGTCACGCTATCGCCCGATCAGACCTTGCTGTATGTTGACGATTCGCGTTCGCACTGGGTTTATAGCTACCGGATTCGACCGGACGGCGCGCTTCAGTTTAAACAGCGTTATTACTGGCTACATGTTCCTGATACGTCGGACGTGAGCGGCGCAGAAGGCATGTGCGTAGACCGTGACGGGCGGCTTTACGTCGCGTCTGAGGCAGGCATACAAGTCTGCGATCAGGCGGGGCGTGTAAACTGCATACTTGCGCCGCCGGGCGGCAAAGTTTTGAGCATGTCATTCGGCGGCGCGAACTTTGATAAGCTTTTCGTAGTCAGCAGCGAGGCCGTTTACGAACGCAAGCTGAAAGTTAAAGGCGCGCAAGCCTGGGACGTTCCGCTTAAGCCAGCCGCGCCGAGGCTGTGACCGTTAGCAGTCTTGGTAATCAAACTTGAGTTATCGTTTGTCTATTATCTATGATCTATAAGGAAAGGATTTCCATTGCAAGCTTTCAGAAGAAATTTGATCTGGCCGCTCGTGTGTTTTGTAGTTATTGCTGGACAAATTTCTGCCTCAGAATCAGCGAACGGCGAACTGGGAGTGAGCTTCATCAATGTAGCGCGGCAAGCTGGCTTGACGAGCAAAACGATTTATGGCGATGAGCGCAAAAACAAGTATCTTCTCGAAACTACAGGATGCGGCGCGGCTTTCATAGATTACGATAATGACGGGTGGCAAGATGTCTTTTTAGTCAACGGCACTCGATTGTCTGGTCTGCCGCAAGGCCAGACGCCGACTAATCATCTTTATCGCAACAACCGCGATAACACATTCACAGACGTTACTCAAAAGGCAGGGCTGATTCGCACGGGCTGGGGGCAGGGCGTGTGCGCGGGCGATTTCGATAACGATGGGTACGATGATCTTTTTATAAGCTACTTCGGAAAGAACGCGCTATATCGTAATAACGGTAACGGCACATTCACAGATGTAGCGGAACGCGCAGGCGTCGCAAACAATCGCACTCGATGGGGATCAGGCTGCGCGTTTCTGGACTATGACCGCGACGGCAATCTTGATCTGTTTGTTGCAAGCTACATAGACCTGGACTTGAAGACGGCCCCGCTGCCTGAAACAGGCCCGTGCCTGTACAAAGGATTGACTGTGGCCTGTGGCCCTCCCGGTCTAACGGGCGGAGTCAATACGCTATACCGCAATAACGGGAATGGCACCTTTGCAGATGTTTCTGAAAAATCCGGCATAAGAAAGACCAACGGGACTTATGGACTTGGTGTACTCGTAGGTGATTTTGATAACGATGGCTGGCCTGATGTTTACGTTGCGAACGATTCGGCTCCGGCTGCGCTTTATCACAATAACAAGAACGGCACATTCACAGACATAGGCATAGAAGCAGGCTGCGCTTTCAGCATGGACGGCAAACCGCAAGCAGGCATGGGCGTGTCGGCTGGCGACTATGACCGTGACGGCTGGTTAGACATTTTTAAGACCAACTTTTCCGGCGACACTTCGAGCCTTTATCACAACACGGGCAAAGCTGTGTTTGATGACGCGACGTTCCCGGCAGGTATGGGCATCACAACGCGCTGGTTAGGTTGGGGCTGCGGTTTTGTTGATGTGGATAACAACGGCTGGCTCGATACTTTTCTGGTCAACGGCCACGTCTACCCGGAAGTCGAAAAGCTGACAACCGAAGCAGGGTATGCACAGCGGAAGGTGCTCTACAGAAATTTGCAGAACGGTCGTTTCGAGGACGTTTCAGATCGCGTGGGCGGCGCTGTTATCGAACCATCTTCAGCGCGCGGCTGCGCGTTCGGTGATTTCGATAACGATGGAGATATAGACATCCTCATCAACACGGTGAATCAGTCGCCTGAGCTTTTGCGATGCGATTCTAAGAATCAAAACAACTGGCTCACGATCAAAGCAGTCGGCGTAAAATCGAATCGTAGCGGCGTTGGGGCGCGAATTAAATGCGTTACCGAAGATGGAAGCCAGATAGACGAAGTGCGCAGCGGCGGCAGTTACTATTCGCAAAGTGATCTGCGAGTCCACTTCGGGTTGGGCAAATTTCAAAGAGTGAAATCGCTCGAAATACGCTGGCCGAGCGGGCAGGTGGATACGCTTGCGGATGTCGCCGCCGGTCAATTCATCACTGTCAAAGAAGGCTCGGGCCTTGTGCGAACAACGCCTGCCAGTAAGCCCGCGAGCAAGTGACGAGCGAGGGGATATGTTAAGTCGCATACGACAGAAATCTGTTAGCGCGCGTTTTGAAATGCAGGCTGACAACCCGCGAAGCGGGCGACACCAGCGCTGCCAGAAACCATGGACTCTGTCGCCCGCTGCGCGGGCTTGTATTGTTATGGCATTATCCCAGCACTGGCGTGCTGGGCTTTATACTGCCGCCTGCGTGCGCAGGCTGAGCGGCATTTCAAAACACGC
>DATEKX010000130.1:0-4582 GCA_035277165.1 Blastocatellia bacterium
CGAAGCGGGTGCCAGATCGTAGCCCATATCGTCAGATATGGGTATACGGGCAATAGACTCTACACAAGCCCGCGTAGCGGGCGGCAGCATAAAGCCCACATCCTCAGATGTGGGTTAACATAAGTCCATAGCATTAAGCCCGCAAAGCGTGCGACAGACATTATTACCTGATACTCTGTCGCCCGCTACGCGGGCTTGTGTAGAATCAATCGCCTGTATACCCATATCTGACGATATGGGCTACGACCTGACACCCGCTTCGCGGGTTGTATGCCAGCATTTCAAAATACCCTCTTAGATCAAATTTGCGTGCGCGGTTTAAGCGTGTGTACTATCAATGCCTGGTGAGAGCATGGGGGAGACTCCAATCCAAAAGAAAGACTGGTCGCTGACCGAAAGCGCGTTGCGCCAGTTTCTTGACTGGCTCGATGAAGGAGCGGATTCAGGCGGAGAGAAATATCTGGAGATGCGGCGCAGACTCGTCTCTTACTTTGATCACAAGAACTGTCTTTCGCCGGATGATCTGGCTGATGAAACGCTCAATCGAGTCGCGCGAAGGCTGGAAGAAGAAGGCGCAATCACAAACACCCCGCCCGCTCGTTATTGCTACATCGTCGCCAAATTCGTCTTTCTCGAATACCTGCGCCGGAACGAACACAGCCAGGAAAGTTTTAATGATTTATCTGGCTCCGATCATTCGGCTTCCAATCCGGCAGCGAGTTTTGAACCTGATGATGCGCGGGAGAATAAAGAAAAGATGCTCGATTGCCTTGAGCGTTGCTTAGAAAATCTCGGGCCTGAGAATCGGGAACTTATCTTCCAATACTATCGAGGAGAGCAGCGGGAAAAGATCGAGAATCGCCGCGCGCTGGCCGCGCAACTTAATCTTTCGATGAACGCATTGAGCATCCGAGCCTGTCGCATCCGCGACAAGCTTGAAGCTTGTATGAGCAAGCGCTTCGCTGAAAAATGAAATATTTTCCGAATCTCGCCTTATCAAAAGGGGTGATGATGTCTTCCAATAAAAAAACATATAACGACCAGCTTCTCACCTCGTATCTTCTCGGCTCGCTACCGGAAGCGGAGACCGAAAGTCTGGACGAATTGAGCATCACCGATGATGAATTCGCAGGACGTTTGCAAGTGGTCGAAAATGATCTTGTGGATGCTTACGTGAGGGGCGAGCTTTCAGGCCGTGTGCTTGAACAGTTCAAATCATTTTATCTTTTGTCGCCGAAAAGACGTGAAAAAGTGAGACTGGCCGAGACCTTTCTTGCTTTCGATCAGCGGGCCGTGACCGCACAGGCGAAAGATGCGCGGACGGTTCTTTCTCAGAACTCCGAATCAAACAAAGAGACTCCGAAAGGGCCGAGCGCGTGGCGTTTCTTTGCCGTTCCGCGTCCGGCTCTGCAATGGGGGCTTGCGGTCGCCTCGTTATTAATATTACTCGCGGCTGGTTATCTGCTGGTTGACAATTTGCGACTGCGAAATCAAATGAACCAGGCTCAGGCGCAAGCGCGAGAGCTTAAACAGCGCGAGCAGGAGTTACAAGATCAGCTTTCACAGCAGCGTTCAGCCGACGCCGAAACAGCAAAAGAGTTGGAGCGCGTGCGCGCGCAACTGGCGCAGGTTGAACAACTAATTGCAGCTAATCAGCAATACGCAAAGGAACAGTCATCATCTATCAAAGGCAACATCGTTTCTTTCGATCTACGGCCTCAGACAAGAGGCATCGGCCAGGTTCCCATCATTACCGTGCCCGAAGGGACGGATCACATAGCGTTGCGATTGGAACTGGAAGCGAACAATTTTCCCGAATACGAAGTGGCGTTGAAGAATTCCGCAACCAATCAAATCACGTGGCAAAGCGGCAAGCTTAAAACCAGACCTGCAGGCAAGCTCTCGATAAGCCTGCCAGCCAGATTGTTGCAGCCGCAGAATTACACTCTGGAAGTGACGGGCAAGGCTCAGGGCGGCGCTGCTGAATTTATCAGCAGTTATCCATTCAGAGTTGTGATACACTAGCTTCACTCCTCACCAAGCCAAACTGAGAACTGCATCAAGGGGGTCAACGAGATGCCTCGACATAAACCTTCTCGGTCAATCATCAATCACATTATTCAAAACGTATTAATTATTCTGGCCTTATCGCCTGTGGCGCGCGCCGGACAGGAACCGGCAGCGTTGGAACAGGGCAAACCAATCGAGCGCGAGTTTGCGGGCGGGCAGCAACACAACTATCAGATCACGCTGGCCGAGGGGCAATATGCGAGCGTCGTTGTCGAACAGCGCGGCATTGACGTTGCCGTCGAATTGCAAACAACGGAAGGTAAGTTCATCGCGGGTTTCGACAGCGAATACAAAAGTCAGGGCGAAGAGAAAGTCGAGATGGTTGCCGAAGCTTTAAGCTATCGGTTGATCGTCAAAGCAACTTCGAAAAGCGCCCCGACCGGATATTACAAGATTCGCGTCGCAGAGGTTCGCGCCGCCACTGACAGTGATCGGCTGATGCACGAAGCGCGGAAACTCAGTGCCGATAGCATTCGGGCTTTTTCCGAAGGCAAGTATGAAGAGACTCGTCAACTTGCCGAACGAGCTTTAGCCATCAGTGAAAAAGTTTTGGGAAAGGAACACCCTTTCGTCGCAGACTTGTTAACCGACTTCGCCAACAACTATTACGACGACAAACAGGAGTTCCCAAAAGCCATATCGCTTTTGGAACGCGCTTTAGCCATCAGCGAAAAAGCATTAGGCGAAGAGCATCCCCAGACGGCTGGCATCAGCAGGATGCTCGCATACGTTTACTTTCAAACAAACGAAGTGTCCAAAGCAGAACGACTGGCTAAACGCGCCGTTGAAATCAGCCAGAAAACGCTTGGGCTGGAACATCGTTTGACGGCTCTATGCCTGCACACTCTGGCACAGGTTACGAGGGACTCTGAAAAGGTTGAACAGTTGCTGCAACAGGCGCTGATGCTCAGTGAAAAAATTCTGGGCGAAGACCATGTTAACATAGCGGTTATCCTTAACGACTTGGGAGTCCTTTACACTGAGAAAGGAGATTATCAGCAGGCCGGGCGGTTTCTGCTGCGCTCGCAGGTGATCTATGAAAAGATTTATGGGCCATGGAATGTGGGCCAGGTAATAAGCTTATTCAATCTGGGCAGGCTTGCCCGCGAAAAAAAAGATTACGCGAAGGCGGAAGAGTGCTACGCAAAGGCAGTGGCAATCGTTGAGAAAGCTTTCGGGCCTGAGAATCCTCGCCTTGCAATGGTTCTAAATAACATTGCCAACATTTATCGCGCCAAAGGCGAGTACGCGAAATCTCTGGATGCGCACCTTCGAGTGCTGCGAGTCGCGGAGGCGACCAGAGGGTCATACCATCCATTAACTTTGCTCTCTCTTGGCAACATCGCCAAAACTTATGCGGCGCAAGGCAACATTGCCGAGGCCATCAAGTTTCAAGCGCGTGTTGATGCCGTGATCGAACGCAATATCGAGTTGAACTTAATCATTGGCTCTGAGCGGCAGAAACTATCTTATCTGAATGCGGTCGCCGAGCGGACTGATCGAACCATCTCTCTCAACACTGACCTCGCACCCGGTGATCAGGCCGCGAGCGCGCTTGCGGCCCTCGTTTTATTACAGCGCAAGGGGCGCGTGCTTGATGCGATGTCTGACAGCTTCGCATCACTCAGGCAAAAGTCAACGCCCGAAGAGCAAGCCTTGCTCAAACAGTATAATGATGTCACTGCGCAACTGGCTCGCCTCGTCCTGAACGGGCCGCAGGCTATGGCTTTTCAAGAGCATCAGAAAAAAGTCAGCGACTTGGAGGAAGAAAAAGAACAACTCGAAGCCGAGATCAGTCGCCGCAGCGCAGAATTCCGCGCAGGGTCGCAACCCGTCACAGTTGCCGCCGTACAGGCCGCTATCCCTGCGGGCGCTGCGCTAATCGAATTCGCTGTCTATCGCCCGTTCGATCCAAAAGCGGAAAGTAACAGCGAAGCCTATAGAGAACCTCATTACATCGCTTACGTTATGCATCAGAAAGGAGAAGTTCGATGGCATGATCTGGGCGACGCGAGGGAGATTGACCAGAGCGTAGACGCGCTGCGCCAGGCGTTGCGCGACCCGCTCAGGCGTGACGTGCGAAACCGCGCTCGCGCTGTAGATGAAAAGGTGATGCAATCTGTTCGCGCGCTGATCGGGGACGCAAACCAATTATTGATTTCACCCGATGGCGCGCTCAACATGATTCCCTTTGAAACGTTGGTTGATGAGCGTGGACGATACTTGATTCAGCATTATTCTTTCACATATTTGACCAGTGGCCGCGACCTGCTGCGTTTGCAAGTGGCGAGGAAAACACAGAACTCGTCGCTCGTCATAGCCGATCCGTTATTTGGCGAACCGGAGTTGCCGCAACCCGCTATAGTCGGCTACGTGAACGCGCACTCTCGCGCCAAAAACCGCGATAACATCACAAGTGTAACCGATCTATCTAGCGTTTATTTCGCGCCGCTCGTCGGCACCGCGCAAGAAGCGCGGACGATCAAATCCCTGTTTCCTGAAAGCAACACTT
>DATEKX010000131.1:0-2111 GCA_035277165.1 Blastocatellia bacterium
TAGACCCGCACCATATGCCAGCTTACAGGTTCGGCGCAATCTTTTTGCCTGAACGCGATCTGGCCGCCGCTGTGGCTTTGCTTGAAAGAGGCATACGCGAAAACCCGAACGAATGGCGAATGTATCAAGACCTCGCATATATATATTGGCAGGCGGGCAACGGCAAGACGGGCGAAGAACAGGCCGGTTACTACGCGAAAGCCGCCGAGTGGTACCAGAAGGGAAGCGAAGTGCCCGGCGCGATGTGGTGGCTGCGCGACCTCGCCGGGTATATGAAGATTGCGGGCGGCAGCCGCGAAATCGCCTACGCCATCTATACGAACTACCTCAACAGCGAAGACGAAAATGTGCGCAATCAAGCTATCATGCGATTGAAACAACTGCGCTCGCTCGACGACATGGATATTATTAACGAAGCGCTGGTTCAATATAGAAAGGCCACTGGAATTTGCCCGACTGATTTGCGCCCGCTCGCTTCAATGCTTCGAGCTAAAAAGCTCAACGTGAATGATGATCGCCTGCCGTTAGACCCGGATGGTTTTAATTACGACGTGGACACTGATACCTGCAAAGCGATACTTCAAGGCGGCTCTACGATCCCAAGAATGTAAGCAGCTTCAGCCGATGCGTTTCAGATCAACAGTCACCGTAGCGCCCCCGGTTTTAATCTTTGCGCGAACCGGAATGCGCTTCGCATCGTCGCTCAACCAGAGCCACATCTCGCCGCTCCGCTTGATGTAGCGCCCGTCGAAAATCTTCGCGTTCAGTTTAATGGCTTTGAACTTGCCCGCATCAACTTTGACTGCTTCGCGCTTGCCTACGACGACTTCTATATTATAAATCTGCCCGCCGTCGCTTATCGGAATTGGAATCACATCGCCTTCGTTGAGCTTCTGAGTTCGCACGAAGTAGCAGGCCGAAAGCATGTCTTGAATCCACGAAGGCGACTCCGCTTGTTTGATTTTCGGCTCGGCTTTCGCGTTTGCAAGGTCGCGCTCTGTAAAAGTAACGCGGCCAGCCTCGCGCTCTATAACTGATTTCTGCTCGCGTCGGACGTTGCCTTCTTCGATTAACTTCGATGAGGTTTGAAGCCCGAAGTCCATCGCGTTGACAACGGCGCTGAATCTATCTTTTACCTTGATGCCGAACAGCTTAGGAAAGAAGCCCTTTGAAATAATATCGGCCTTGATTTCAAGCAGGTCGAGTTTGTCGGCGTTCTGAGCTTTCGCGACAGACATCCTGACTTCGCCTATCGTGCCGGAGAAGATGAGCTTCGAGAAGCCGATATCATAAGACAGCAACTCGCCCGCTTTGAAGGGAAGCGGTTTATTGATCTTCGGCACAGCCGCGATCTTTTCCTGCGCTCCGACAGGAATCGCCCCCTGAGCCAGCACTAACATTATGGCTAAAATCGTCTTCATCATAACTGCGTCACAGATACCCCTGTAGACTGCTTCGTTGCTTTTTACTGGTGACTCGTTGGCCGAAGATTATAAGTTTTCTAATTCAAGAACAAAAATTTTGCCGCCAGCAGCGCATAAACTGCGACGAGTCCGAGCGCAGCGCGGTACTCGCGATGCTTCGCGTATTGCGACAGCGCAAAGCGGCGAGCGCCGGATTCCTTTTGCGCCGCGCCATAAGGAGTGAGGCGCGGCAGAAATAGCGGCACGCTCAGGCTGTATTGATTGTACTCTGCCGGAAACAATTTCCGTAACGTTTCCGCCTCGGCAAACATCACGGGCACATAGATCAAAAGGTACAGCGTCATAAATAACGCGACGAACCATATAGCATCGCTGCTTATGGCGATGCCTGTGCCTAGAATGAACGTGCCGAGATAAAGCGGGTTGCGAGTGTGCGCGTAAGGCCCCGAAGTAGTCAATTCCATATTCTTTTTCAGATAACCCGATGACCACGCTCGGATCATCAACCCGATGAACGCGACCGCAGCCCCGATGATCAATGAGCGAGGAGTCGGCTTTGCCGCGATCACGAGCAGCGGCGCGAGCGCAAAGCCTGCGGGCACGCGTATGCGCTGCGCGATTTTTCTAAACGTCGCCTGAGCTACTGACACATTTCACCCGATAGCGCCTTACCTGCAGGCGGAACTA
>DATEKX010000132.1:0-5871 GCA_035277165.1 Blastocatellia bacterium
ATATCCTCTATCAAAATCTGGGAGACGCTTACCTGCGTGTTGGAAGAGAGCAGGATGCCGAGACGCAGTTCAAACTTGCTGTTCAATTATTGGAAGGATACCTGCTCGTTAATCCGAATGACGCGCCGGTGTTGAGTCAGATGGCGATATGTCAGGCAAAGCTTCACCAGAATCAAAACGCGCTTGCAAGCACGGAGCGAGCAACGAGGATTGAACCGCAAAACACAAACCTTATGTATGAAAGAGCAGTTGTGCACGCGCTGATCGGAGATTCTGATAAGGCGATAGAGTATCTGGGTCGCGCGCTATCGCGCGGCTACAGCAGCTCGGAAGCGGCGCGCGACCCGGATTTAGAAACGCTTCGCAACAAGCCGGAGTATAAATCTCTCTTTGAAACAAATGCATAACCGCGCATTTACAACATGCCCGATTACTCTGATCTGATGAAGAAAGCAAAACTTATGGCAGGCATCGAAAAGGTAAGTGTTCTAGCCTCCAGAGATCACAACGCGCGGGTCTAAGTCTTTCAACTTGGTTACGGTTCCGCTAGTCGATGTTACGCTTGCGTGAATTGTGTATTTGTATGTATTCGTCCTGGCGGCTGCGGTATCGTCTCCTGCCGGATACGAAGAACTGGTGCCGGAGTCTACTCTCGTCAAATCAAAAGATGTCTTACCGCTTTTGAACGGGCTTTCAGGCGTGGTAGTCCCATCAATAACGAAAGTGTCTATCTTAACGCTTATCTGTCCATCACCACGGTTATTGTAGACAACCCATTTGATCTTATCGCCGACCTTCAGCTTAACAGGGTCTGGAACTACGGATATGACATCTTCTCCCTCTTTACCGTCAGCAACGATAATGGCTACGCTTTTTAAAGTTGGATCAGCAGTAGCAATACCGTCTTTAGGGTGCCTGATTGAATGTGAACTGCAAGCAAAGACAAACACTAAAGCCATTGTCAATAAACCAGATGAAATTTTATTCACGCTGAGAGTCCTCCTGTTTCGATTGGTCTTGAAACAATACCGACGAGAAGTTACTGACCGGCAGTTTCTGTTTTAGTTCGGTCGTTGAGGCCGGGATATATCGCCTCAGTGATCGCAATTTGCCGCTGCCGAAGCAGGCAACTTAATGAACAACCTTCCAAGGTCGCGTGAAGGTGCGACCGGATTCTACGCCTACGCGCTGTCAATGTCTACAGGTATTTTTACCGACAGGGCAGGCAATCTGGAATGATGCAGGCATTAAAACCTTTGCCTTATCAATCGAGTCCTGTGAATAGATCAGTCTCGATTTCCGGCAAGCCTGTTACGGTTGATGACGCGCGATGATAAGGCTCTGTGTTGTTGTTTGCGGCTATCCACTCCTTCAGCCGTTCAGTCCACTCCTGCTGGCTGCGATGCAGTTTGAATGCTTCAAGCTTTGTGTCAACAAGGTCGGATATATCTATTATGGTGGTGATTGGCATAAACGGCCTGCTCATCTCGCGCCAGGGTGTTTCGTGCCCGCTCTGGTAATAAAACTTTTTGACGAGATGCGGAGCAAGCCCGCTTTGAATCTGGTCTGGAAATCCATCGGGGGCCGCTGCCGCCGCAACAGCCGCAGTTGCTATGCGCGAAATTCTTTTATGATCGCGATGTTCGTTGCCTGCGCCTTCGGGGCCAAAGGTCACTACCACATCGGGCCTTTCTTCTCGCAACAGGCGCGCGACTTTTTCTTCAACTTCTGTTTCATCCGCCTCGTCGAGTTTGCCATCCATATAGCCAAAGAAGTGAATCGTTGAAACGCCCAGATGCCTGCCCGCCGCTCGTGCTTCATCTTCGCGCACACGGCCAAGCTCTTCAGGAGTCGAAGCAAAACCACCTGCGCGGCCTGCCTGCCCGCTCGTCGCGATGACGACACAGATGCGCACTCCTTCGCGCGCATACCTTGCGATTGTGCCACCCGGCCCGAAGGTTTCATCATCGGGATGCGCAAACACGAACATAAGCGATCTGTCAGACATACTTATCTCCTCAAAATATCGAGCGATGAATTGCTTTAATCTATCGCTGAGGCGTTCAGCTTTTCTATGAACTCAACAAGAATGGTGTTGAACTCATGCGGCCTCTCTAAATTTGACAGGTGGCCCGCGCCTTCGATCACGCGCATATCAGAGCCGTGTATTCCGTCGCGCATCGCTTCCGCTTCAGCCACAGGCGTGAGCGCGTCTTCTGAACCGACTATTATCAAGGTGGGAAAATCTATCGCGGCAAGTATGTAAGTTGAATCACGACGCTCGGCCATGCCGCGTTGCGCGGCACTGATGCCTTCAGGCGAATTCGCTTCGATCATCGTTCGGACTCGCTCGACCGTGTCAGGCCGACTTTCGACCGTCGAGCGCGCGAGCAAATTCGGAATCACGTCATCGGCTACGCTTGCGGCCCCTTCGTGTTCAGCCTTCTCGGCAGACTTCTTTCGCCGCTCGCGCCCTTCGTGAGTGTCTGCGCTTGCTCGCGTGTCTGCCAGCACCATCGCGCGCACGGCTTCGGGATAGTTTCGATAAAGCGCGAATGATATATAACCGCCCATCGAAAGACCGACAATCGTTGCGCGTTCAATGTCGAGCGCTGACATCAATGCGCGCACATCGGAAGCCATCTGATCCATAAAGTATGGCCCCGGTGGAACGTCTGAGTTTCCAAAGCCACGCAGGTCGAGCGTGATTGCGCGACAATGATTCTTAACCGCCGCCACTTGATCGGCCCACATTGTTTGATTGAGCGGAAATGCATGAATGAAGATGACAGGCTCGCCTTCGCCTTCATCGCGATAATCTATATTGATGCCGTTGACTTTTATCTCCATCGCTTCACCTCGATTAATATCATAACGATTCTATCAAAGCCTCGCGCATAGTTTAATCCTGGCTGCGTGTCAGTCATAGCCGTTCGTTTCCGATGGTTACGATAGAATTTCGAGCGATTATCAACACTTACAGCAATTGTTGCGTGCGCAAGAAAATTGCAAGAATCAACATAAGCTCTTACGACGTGGTGATTAATCAAGCTCAGAGCCTTCGCAGCCCGCAAGAGGTGGCGCTTTAAGTCTGGCGTTCTCGACTTCGCATGGTATACTGGCGCTCTTTTGTAGCGTGCTAATCGAAGTATTGAAGTAAAAAAATTGGCGAGTAATCATCTGGTTGCCGTCGGCTTCGGTTCAGTGCAAATTGTTAACCTAATAGCAGGAGGCAAGCAATGAATCCATACCCCCAAAGTAGATTCACCAACGGCCTCACCTCAGGCTTGTATATCTTGGCGATCTTTACAATTGGGTACTGCTTTAGCGGCCAGATCGTTTCGGCTAAAGCCAGCGACAATCCCCCCGCCGCTTCCAAAGCACCTGAAGATAGCTCAATAGAAATACCGGGCACTTTCAAAAACCTGCCCGGCGCAAAAGACGCAGTCACATCTAAACAATCGGTCGAAGAGTTTCAACCAACTCCGACCAATCCATCAAATAAAATGCAACTGGTGATTGATGAAAAGAAAGGCGTAACAAGCATTCCTAATAAAAACGCCGTCATCAATCCTCCGAAAAGCATAGTCGTCAACCTTCCCGGCGAAGGCGATAGAGGCGACTTCCAGGATTTTCATGCGACTGCGTATTGCCTGAAAGGCCGCACGGCTTCAGGCGCAACAACTCAGCAAGGAATGATAGCGGCTGACCCCAGAGTATTGCCCCTCGGCACAGTAGTTCACATACGTGCAGGAACCTACACGGGAACCTATACGGTTACGGACACTGGAAGCCGAATCAAAGGACGCGTAGTTGATGTCTATGTTCCGACCTACAAAGAAGCAAAGCAGTTTGGTCGGCGACAGGTGAAGATCAAAGTGATCGGTCGCGCAAAGCGCAACAACAATTCATCACGCAGCAGCAATTTGCTGGTAGACATCAAATAACCATCAAGGCTAGTGGGTCTGAACGCAAACCAAAAGCCCGCGACTATGGTCGCGGGCTTTTGGTTTTTAGAGCGGCTTGGGAATCATTCGTCTAGTTTCTAATCAAAGTGCTGTCGAGCGAGCCGCGCCGGTTCGTGGCCGTTGAAAAGTAACGCACAAGCGCGTCCCTGTACCTATCCATCTTTTTGATAGTCGAACTTGACGCTGCGGTTCCTTGTTCTGTTAGCAGGATGAACGCTACGCGAAATTCTTTCGGCGAGTCGGCAACATCGGGTACGCGCGGCCCTTCGCGCTCGATGATTTGATCTATTGACACATTCCTGCGAGTCGCATTCATCGAGAATCCAGTGAGTGGAGATTTCTCGCGCAGCAGGGATTTGAACTGATCGTCTGTATCCAGATAAAAAAACGAGCCGACATTGTCAGCCGGACGAAGCCCCATCAGATATTCATCGAGCGCAGAAAAATAATTGGCCGCAGATTCGGTAGTCGTGAAAGCGCCTGTGCCGAAATCACGCCACGCATTGCCTTCCATCAATGACGAAAAACTGCCCTCGGAGTTTGTCCGCGTGTCTACAAGAAAGCTCCAGTGAGATTCATCACGCCCAAGCAGATTGTCTTTGCTGCTGCTCTTCGCGTCGAAGCGAATGTAGGAAAGCCAGCGATGGCCCAGTTCGTGACAAACAATGCTTATGGCAGTGTACAGGCCAGCAGCCTTTTGTTGCGGGTCAGGAGGCCAGTCGTTCTGGTTGCCCATCGTTATTATCGTAGCCAAATGCGACTGGCTCCCGTATATCGCGCTGCGATCAAAAATCGGCAGACCTATTCCTTCAATATCATTTCGCACGTTGAAAGAGTGAGCAACGCCAGCCCCGTTGTCATAGGAAAAATCTGCCCACACATAAATCGTGTCAACAACATCTGCGTGCGTGCGATAGAAAGCTTGTGTGATCGCAGGCAGGTCTAAACGCTTCTTCCCCGAAAACGTTTCAAAAAGCGGGCCGGTTACGGTTTCTGCCGGAGGGTTTGATAGATCAACGGCTTGCGCGACCAGTTCGGAATTGCCCGGCGAAACTCCTACAAGCGACGCCTTGGCTTTGATCTTCTTGTAGACGAAAACTATGCGACCGTCATCATAAAGCACTGTTTGAAAAGTGCTCGCGCCGCTGGAAGTGACTTCCGCTATAGAATCCCATGTGATGACGTGACGATCATTGAGCCGGTTGTAGTAAATATTTCCCTTTTTTGACGCGTTGAGGTCTGCCCATAGCGGCGCAATACGAGGCAAGCCTGCGGCAAGCGCTGCGGCTGACACGCGAGGGCTGGTGTCGCCCTGATTGAATGTTATGTAGCCGTTTGTCCCTATGAAAATCGTGTCGTAAGAGATGCCATAGAAAGTAAACTGAGCGCCGATCAGATGAATGTCTCGATAGCCGTTGTCGGCGTTATCCAAAACCTGATTATCAATTCCAAGAAAGGAATCCAGTTTGGAACCCAGATCATCGTTGAACTCGATGTCGGTGCGAGTAATCCGATAGCCTTCGCCTCCGGGAGTGAATACGAGCGAGCGCTTCTTTAAATCGAATTTGCTTGGTGAGACTATCATCGTGCCGTCATCTTCGATTACTGCGATGTCGCCTTCGTCCTGAGCTTGAGGCTTGATTCTTTGCGACTGCGTCGCAGAATTGTAGTTGCTCAATCGAAGCGTGTTGATCCGGTGGTTGTATGTTTCATCTTCTGCGCCGCGCGGGTCATAGCCGCAATCGAATCTGCCATCATCTCGCGTTGAAAATATTGTTCGCCGTTCGTCGTTCGTCGCGCTGTTTGCCTTGAGCGCGGGAGCAGCGACCAACGTGCACGAAAGGGCGAAGGCGAGCGCGCAGTTCGTCCACCCTCGCGCAATGCGTCTTAGAAAAAACATCAA
>DATEKX010000133.1:0-3440 GCA_035277165.1 Blastocatellia bacterium
GTCAATGCCATAAGCGGCAAGCAATTCTTCCGGTTTTCCTGAGCGAGGCACTTCACCGACGGCCAGTTGATGAACGCGAATTCCTTCGACCGCTACTGCGCTCGCCACTGCATCACCGATGCCGCCCTGCGCCGAGTGATCTTCAACGGTCAATATCAAGTTGTTCGTTTCGCGGCCTGACGCGAGAAGCGTCTCCGCATCAATCGGCTTGACCGAGAAAATGTCTATCACTCGTGTTGCTATGCCTTCGGATTTTAGTTGATCGTGAGCCGCAAGCGCTTCGAATAAAGTCACTCCGCCTGCGACGATTGTTATACGGTCGTCATCGCTTTGTTTCACGACCTTTGCGCGGCCCAACTCGAACCGCTCATCGCCGGAATAGATCACGGGCGTCTTCGGTCGGCTCGTGCGGATGTAGACGATGCCTTTATGTTCTGCCGCGAGCCGAACCGCGTGTTCTGCCGCGACTCCGTCCGAAGGATAAAGCACCGTCGAGCTTTCGATTGCTCGCATCATCGCAAGGTCTTCGAGCGCCATCTGCGACGGGCCGTCTTCGCCGATTGACACACCCGCGTGCGAGCCGCACAGCTTCAAGTTCGATTGCGAAATCACAGACATGCGAATCTGATCGTAGGCACGCGTCAGGAAGCAGGCGAAGGTTGACGCAAAAGGAATCTTGCCCATCGCCGCAAGTCCTGCGGCTGTGCTGACCATATTCTGCTCGGCAATGAACAACTCGAAGAATCGACCTTCGTGAGCTTTCATGAACTTCTCCGAGTAAGTTGAATTCTTCGTATCGCCATCCAGCGCAACAACGAGCGGGTTGTCGTCGCCCAGCCGCGCAAGCGCTTCGCCATAAGCTTCGCGCGTGGCTATCTCTTGCCCCATTTCGTAATGGCTTGCGGCAGTTGCTTTCTCAGCCGCCGAGCCGTTATCAGCAATGTTGTTCAGCGTTCGCCCTTCCGGCAATTTCATCTTGAGTTGGCTTGTGATTATCGCTTTCGGCTCAAGTTCTGCGAGCGCGCGATCTAATTCTTCGCCTTTCTTGAGCGCTTTGCCGTGCCAGCCGTTTTTGTCTTCGACGAACGAAACGCCTTTGCCCTTCTTCGTCGCTGCAACGATCACCGCAGGCTTGTCGGTTACTTTCATCACTTCGTCGAGCGCGTTGATTACCTGCGTCATATCGTGGCCGTCAACGCTTACGGCATGCCAGCCGAATGCTTCAAAACGACGACGATAGACTTCCGTGTCGTGGCCGTACATGGTGCGCTGGCTTTGGCCCAGCCCGTTCACATCAACGATGCCTATCAAGTTATTGAGTTTGTAATAAGAGCCTATCTCAGCCGCTTCCCATACGGAGCCTTCGGCTGCCTCGCCGTCACCCATCAGCACGAAAACTTTATTGTCAATCTTGTCCAGGTACTTGCTGTTTAACGCCATGCCTACGCCGCACGAAAGTCCCTGGCCGAGCGAGCCTGTTGCGACTTCAACCCACGGCAGGCGCGGTGTCGGATGCCCTTCAAGGTCGCTTGTGAACTCGCGCAACGTCTTCAATCGCTCGACTGCAAACGCGCCCGCTTCAGCCCACGCGGCGTAGAGCAGCGGCGCGGCATGCCCTTTCGATAAAACGAAACGGTCGTTGAGCGGGTTTTTCGGATTGGCTACGTCATATCGCATCGCGTAAAAGAAGACGGCAGAGGCCAGGTCTGCCGCTGACATGCAGGTTGTCGGATGGCCTGAGCCAGCTTCTGACGTTGCGACGATAGAATGTATGCGCAGACGGTTTCCCATCGCTTCGAGTGCTTGAATTAAATCTTGATTCGTTCTGGCAGATTGTTCCATTGATGGCTCCTCGATAAAAAAATAATAAAGTGCCTGTGCTTTAAGCCTCAATATACACAACCGCCGCCGGACTATCAACGCGACCTTATTCCTCTGGCTGCACTTGACAACGGAGAAGCCCATTCCTACGCTGACAATTGATATGGAAACAAAATCTGCAATTGAGAAAATCAACCTCGAAGAGAAGCTCAAGCTCTTCGCCGATCACTGGAGCCCGAAAATCGTAGGCGATCTAAACGAATCACAAGTGAAGCTGGTGAAGCTCAAGGGCGAATTCGTCTGGCATCATCACGAAGCGGAAGACGAGTTGTTTCTTGTAGTCAAAGGCCATCTGCTCATCAGGCTCAGAGACCGCGACATCCATCTTGAAGAAGGCGAGTTTGTGATTATTCCGAGAGGGGTCGAGCACCTGCCGGTTGCCGAAGAAGAGGCGCACGTTTTGTTGCTCGAACCTAAGACCACGCTCAACACGGGCAACATACACAGCGATAGGACTGTGGCGAATCTCGACCGAATCTGACATTTTGCAAGCGATGGAATCAGGCATTAAATACATTGAACGCGAAATGAGCAATCAGCCGACGCTCGCTCGCTGGCGCTACGAGCCGCGCCGTGGCCTCAGCATTCCGAGCGTCACGGTTCTTGATTCATCAGGAAAAGTGATCGAAGACGAACAGCGCAGCCTCTTTCGATTCATCGCTCAAGAAGGGGCGGGCGCAGACATCATCTTCGGCGTCGGGACGACAGGCGAGTGGAATCGCATCGCAAACAGCGAGCGACAGCGATTGATATGGATTGAAACCGACGAGGTTTCGCGCATCAATGAGCAGGTGCGAGAACGCGGCCTCAGACCGGTCGAAGCCTGGGTCGGAGTCACTGCTCCGACTCGAAACGAAACTCTTCACAATCTCGAATGCGCGATTGAAGCCGGAGCCGACGCGGCAGTCATCGCGCCTCTTTCGATTCGCGACGCGGGCGATGTAATAGATTTTTTCCAACGCGATGTGAGCGACCTGTTCGATCACAAAGGGCGCTGGTTGCCAGTCTTTCTTTATGACAACGCAGACATTGCCGCAGACCCGCGATTGAGCCACATCCGCACGCGCATTGTAAAGCGGTTGAGCCGATTATCATTCATCTTCGGGCTGAAGGTGTCTGCATCGCGCCGCGTGCTCGGCAACTATACGAAAGGCGCTGCTCACTTCAAAGACAAAGGCGAGTTCGGAATCTATGTCGGCAACGCCATGCTGATGTTTCAAGTCTTCAAGCTCGAAGACGGATTCGCAGGCCGCATACGCGAATACTGGAACCGATACCTGCTTCACAACGAGTTGCCTATCGGCGTTGTCTCAGGGCCAGCAAACGCTCTTCCGAGAGAATGGCAACGCGCCTGGCGCGCCTGTTATGCGGGCGACGAACGACTGATGCCAGTCTACGAATCAGCTTTCAACCAGTTCAGTGCTGCGTGTCGTTTTAATCACAGCGGCAAGATAGTCAAAAAGAGCATCGCCTGCTTGAAGCACGCGCTCAAACTCGACGGGGTAATTTCGTCAGACCTTGTTGCGGAAGGGACGCGCGCGCTGGCAGAAGAAGAGCGC
>DATEKX010000134.1:0-5577 GCA_035277165.1 Blastocatellia bacterium
GTCGAGCTACGGACAAAGAGTTCGTCGGATTTTTTACGAGCGCCTATTACACAGGGACGTTCAATCTCGCCCGTCCAAAATAAAAGCTGACATTACGTCAGCATTCGTCGCATAGCAGAAGTGGATGATTCATACAAATATCTGATCGCAGAAATCACCTCTTCCGATGAGCCTTTCTTGTGGGAAATGCTCTATCAGGCAATCCATGTCCCTGCGGGCAGCGTTGCTCCTCCTCGACAAATAGTAAACAGCCCGGAGTTGTCCAGATACGTCGAGCAGTGGGGACAAAAAAATGACTTCGGGTTGAAAGCCGTGTCCACAGATGACCAGCAACCGGTCGGGGCCGTGTGGCTGCGATTGATGACAGGAGAAAACAGAGGATACGGATATATTGATGATCTCACGCCTGAGTTAAGCATTGCAGTGTTCGCAGAACACAGAGGCAAAGGAGTCGGGACACGACTCTTGAATGAATTGTTTGAATCAATCACAGGCAAACACAAATCAATCTCTTTAAGCGTGTCTGATGATAATCCGGCCAAGGGACTTTATCAGCGTCTTGGATTCGTGATAGTCAGCCGCGAAGGCACATCATTGACGATGAAAAAGAATCTGGTGTGAAGGCTGTCTGACAATCGCTTCGATCAATGATAAGATTGCTCGCGAGGCCCGGTTATGACTACAAAAACTCAAGCAACAATCGAAGACCTTTATCAAGTAGAGGGTAAAGCTGAACTCGTTGACGGAGAAATTGTACTGATGGCTCCAACTGGATTCTGGCCTAGCCGTGCGGCAGGCACAATCTACAGAAGTCTTAACGATCATGAGCGCAAAACAAAGTCCGGTTATGCGGTTACTGACAGCGCAGGCTTCAGAGTTGATCTGCCCAATCGAGGTTCTTTCAGTCCCGATGCCGCTTTCTATACGGGCAAGCCTACGGGCATGAAATTCTTTGAAGGCGCTCCGGTGTTCGCCGTCGAGGTCAGAAGCGAAAGCGACTACGGCCCAAGGGCCGAAGTGAAGATGGCTAAAAAGCGTCGAGATTATTTCGCAGCCGGTACGCTCTGCGTGTGGGATGTGGATTTGCAAAGTCCTAATGTGATCAAAGCCTATCTCTTCAGCGACCCGGAAAATCCGATCATCTTTCGTCGCGGCGATGTGGCAGATGCGGGCGAAGCTGTGCCCGGATGGTCAATGCCTGTTGATGATCTATTCCCGCAAGACGAATAAAGATGATCGCCCCTGAACGATTCAACCTTGCCGATGCGATCTGCAAAAGACACAAGGATGCAGTTGCTCGCGTAGCTTTGATTGATGTCAAACCTGCCGCAAGCAACACATACACCTACGGCGGGCTTGATTTCATATCAGATAAATTCGCGACTGCGATTGCAAAGCGCGGCATAACCGAAGGCGATGCGGTCGCGGTAATCCTCCCGCGATCTGCTGCTCTTGTTATTGCCCATCTCGGCGCACTGAAGCTAGGCGCAGTGGTTGTGCCTCTACACGTCGGGCTTGATCAGGCGGCTATCGAATTCGCTTTGAGAGACAGCAACGCGAAAGCCGTTGTCGCGGATTTTTCAATTCGCTCGGAGATTAGTGGATTGACCGGCCCCATGCCGCTGTTCATCGCAGGCGACAGCCGAGAGGCGAATGAAATCAAAAACAGCGCAAAGAGTTTTTGGCGCGAGATAAATGAAGCTTCGTCTGATTTCACGGCTGTCGAAACGCTGTCAACATCGCCTGCTTTTATTTTTTATACTGCCGTATCACACAGCATAGTTCATTATCATGCATCGCTTTTTGAAAAGCTTAATAACTTCGCCCTCAAGGATGAATCTGTTTTCTGGCCAGCGGCGAATTGTTGTTCGGTTGAAGTTCTGCTCGGCATGATATATCCGGCCCTGTGGCATGGATACTCTGTCGCCGCTCACTCGTAACGCAGCGCGATTATCGGATCAACCTTCGTCGCCCTTCGCGCAGGAATGTAGCTCGCAAGCAATGCAATCACGGTCAGCAACACGGGTATTCCAACAAAGATCATCGTATCAGTTGTGCTGACATTAAAGAGCAGGCTTGAAAGCAGTCGAGTCGCCGCATACGCACCGACCAGTCCCAGGACTGCTCCGATAATCGCGAGCTTAAAGCCCTGGCCGACGACCATCTTCAAAACATCGCTGGAACTGGCTCCCAGAGCCATTCTTATCCCAAGCTCGTGTGTGCGCTGCGTGACCGAATACGACATCACGCCGTAAATCCCTACCGCAGCGAGCAACAGCGCGACGCCCGCGAATATGCCGAGCAACATAGTGCGCAGTCGCGGCTGCGCAACGGATTCAGAAAGCAATTCATTCATCGTCCTGACTCTTGCGACGGGCAGGTCTTTATCAAGCGACCCGACTTCCGAGCGAATGGAAGGCAGCAAGCTTTGCGGGTTTGAAGTTCCGCGAACGATCAGGTACATGAATCGCCATGCGTTTTGAAGGTGCGGCATGTAATAAGCAGGCTCTTCTTTCGAGTCAAGCCCCGTGTACTTCACATCGCCAACAACGCCGACTATTTCCATCCATGGATTATCACCAGCCGCAGGCCCCTCTTTGAATCGCTTGCCAACGGGGTCTGCGTTTCCGAAATACTGGCGGGCCAGCGCCTCGTTGATTATCACAACCGGAGGCGCGTCATCTCTGTCGTTGTCTGTGAAGTAGCGCCCGCGCAGAAGCGGCACGCCGAGTGTGGTGAAGTACTTAGGACTTATGAAAAGTATCGGCGCAACCGGATCGTTTTCTCCCGGCGGCGTCGGGCGCTCTTCAACGCTGAAGGCGTCCGACACTTCGACGTTGTTCGGAGGCAGACTGATTGAAATAGCCGCAGACTCCACGCCGGGCAACGTTTCGACTTTATTGAGAAGTTGTTGAAAGAAGGTCGCTGTTTGATTTGCGTTCGTGTATTTCGATCTCGGCAGCGATAACTGCATCGTCAAAATGTTATCCGCATTGAAGCCGGGATTGACGTTTTGCAATCTGAGAAAACTTTTAATCATTAACCCCGCGCTGATCAATAACACCAGAGACAAGGCAATCTCTGCTACGACCAGAATGCTGCGAAGTCGGCGGCGATTTGAGCCTTCGGAATTGCTGCGCCCGCCTTCTTTGAGCGTTTCGTTCAGGTTGAGTTTTGAACTCTGCAATGCAGGCGCAAGTCCGAAGATTATGCCGCTCAACATCGAAACCAAAAGCGTGAACCCAAGTATGGTTGTATCAATGCGGACTTCTTGCAAACGTGGAATCTCGTCAGCGCCGAGCGCCAGCAACAGATCAACTCCCCATTGCGCCAGAAGCAGGCCGATTGCGCCGCCACAGATTGCCAGCAACACGCTTTCAGTAAGCAACTGGCGAATTAACCGCGCGCGGCTCGCGCCAAGCGCCCTGCGAATAGCAATCTCTTTTTCGCGCGCAGTCGCTCTCGCAAGCAGGAGGTTAGCGACATTCGCCGACGCGATTAGCAGAACAAAAACGACCGCGGCCAGCAAAATAAGCAATGCAGGTCGCGCGTCTCCGACTATGCGCTCGGTCAGGCCGATGGCTGTAAACGTCCAGTCGTTCTGTGTCGAATGCGTCTCTTGCTGAACGCGGCGCGCGATCAAATCCATCTCGGCTTTTGCTTGCTCGACTGTAGCGCCTGCCGTAAGCCTCCCTACGCCCCACATGTAATAAGGCCCTCTGCGCGACGGCGTGTTTAATATTTCGACGGCCCACAACTCAATGTCTCTTTCAGGAAAAGTGAATCCCGGCGGCATAACTCCGATGATGGAAAACGGATTGTTGTTGAGCGTGATCTGCCTGCCGATCACGTTTGAATCAGCGTGGAGTTTCCGCTGCCAGAAACTATGGCTTACGATCACGACGGGAGCGTGACCCGGCTGGTCTTCGTCGGGTAAAAAAGTCCGGCCCATTTCAGGCTGCGCCTTCATCACCTCGAAAAAATCCGCAGTGACCCACGCGCCGGGGAATTGCTCGGGTGATTCTCCGCCCGTGTACGTAAAGCGATTGCCGGAAAAAGCCGCGACCTTCTCAAACACCTGATTCTGCGCTTGCCAATCAAGAAAGTCCGCAACACAAAGCGGAGATTTACCTTCGTCTGTGCCGGGGTATTCTGTGTAGGTCATCACAAGACGATCTGGCTCAGGAAAAGGCAGCGGACGAAACAACACAGAGTTCACAACCGTGAAGATTGCTGTGTTCGCGCCTATGCCTAAAGCGAGCGCAAGTATCGCAATCAATGTGAAGCCGGGATTCTTGTATAACATCCTGATCGCATAGCGCAGGTCTTTTTTCATTGTGGCTCCCTCTAGTTGTGGATGGCGAGAATGATAGCGGGCATCAGGTACCAGTTGTGTGCCCTACGCCTGGCACCTGATGCCCATTTGAAACGCTCGTCGAAGAGGCGGACTCTCAGAGCGTCGGTTCGCTCCTACTATAGCCAAATGCGTGCCAAAGTATATTATTGACTGCCGATTGCCGTTCGCCGATTTCACGAGTTGTAAAAAAAATTTCACAACTCCGCTAAGTTCTAATCTGGCAAAAGTTTTGCGAAGGATTGTAAAACAAATTATCGCGTTACAAATCGAGTTACGTGTAATCCGCAATCTACAATCCGCGATTTGCAATCCTGTGAGTGTTCGCTTGTGGAATCAGTGTTTTCCAAAAGTGGGACTGATCGATTCAAATTTCGAGCGTCACAACTAAAGGCTCATTGACCAATCTATACTTGTAGTCAAGCTGGCAGGCATTGACGAGTGTCATCTCGTCTTGTTCAGCAATGCCGTAGCCTTCATGAATGTGTCCGAAAATGTGAAGGCGCGGCTTGACTCGTTCAAGAGCATAGCGCAGTTCTTCGCAGCCGGTATTTTCGCCGCGCGCATTCTGATCCAGAATCCCAAACGGCGGCCCGTGCGTAACGAGCACGTCTGTGTCTGAGGGTATCTCGTCCCAGAAGCGGCGAATCTCTACGCCTCGCTGTTTGTTAAACGCCCAATCGAAAAACCACGGAGTCACGGGCGACCCCCAGAATTTCAACCCCATGATCTCGCAGGCGGAATTTTCCAGATAGATGATGCCGGAGCTAATCAGGCTGCGAGCGTAGTCGCTATCTTTTTCAAACAGGAAGTCGTGATTGCCTGCGATCAGAAGTTTGTGGCGGTGAGGTTGAGCGGCAAACCATGCGTTGAATTCTGCAACCGCCGCTGGCTTGCCGTTGATTGTGATGTCGCCTGCGCAGACAAGTATGTCGCCTTCCGGCACGCGGATCTGGCCGTGTTGCTCGTGCGTGTCGCTTATGGCAACTATTCGAGCTTTCATTCACTCGTCGCTTAAAACCTATGCGTCTTCGTTCGACTGTCGCAGCAAGCCGTAGCGATAGTAGCCGATGGCGTTCGAGAAGATCATTGATTCGGCCTTCTCTGCCGAAGAGAAGATTTCCTTTATGCCGTCGTAAATCATATCGCCGGAGCCGCCAGCTACAAGAACTTTTTGCGGGCGCATTGGGCGAACCGTCATTTGAATTCGGTTGATGATTTCG
>DATEKX010000135.1:0-7061 GCA_035277165.1 Blastocatellia bacterium
CGCATCTTCAGTCGCGTTCCTTCGTTATAAACGAACATCCACAGCGTTAACGAAGAAACGATTACGTCCATTCCAAAAAAACCTGAAACGGGGTTGGCAAATAGTTGTTGAAAAAATAATGACAGATCAAGCCCGTGCTCGCGTAAGAACGGAATGAATTGCGAAAGAGGCAAAATCGTTCCGGCAATGCAAAGAACAAGGTAAATAATTTTTTTCATATTCACCTGCTCAACTTACTGTCGAAAGCTTCCACCAGACGCTTTGGCGCTGTGAGCCGCCACGCCTGCTCAAGCAGATCACTGAGCGTCTTGCGATCAACCGAGGAAAGCCGGACAAATATCATCGGATGGCATCGGTAGAAGTCTGTGACGTAGAAAGTTTTCGAGTCTGCGTTCAACAGAATATCACGGTTCAAGTAATCAATCCTGATAAGCAGCGAGTCATCGTCCTGCTGCAAGTGGGCCATAAATTTCCCTCTGACGCGAAGCACAGGAGTCCCGCTCGACAGCCCTTCCTCTACATCGGGGAGCGCGAGTCCAAGCTGACGCACTGTGTCGAAGTTAACAGTCTTCGTCTTACGACTACGGGGTTGCGTCTTGATCTGCTGTTTGGTCATAAATTCTCTTTCTGCCACCGCGCTTCATTGCTCCGAATTGAGGCGCATCTCGGCTCGCCTTTTTTGTCCGTCAGCGACAATGTAACGGTCAATGGCTTGTTTGACTGTATAGCTTCTTCGACCTGTGACCACGGAAGATGGCTCAGGTGAATCTTGGCCCGACGAAACCCTCTCAGATGCCCTTCTTTGTCCTTTACAACCCAGCATAGATAGAAGAATCGTTCTGTCGGCGTTCCTTTGGCATAGGGGCCGAGAAAGTTCGTCTTCCCGTTCGGCAGTGGGGCGACGCGAAAGCTTGGCTCGAAAATGACTCGCTTTCGATTTGCCGGAACAGCTTCGATGACCTCGTTTCCGCGCTGGATTCCAAGATGAACGGGCTTCGCGTCAGTGCCCGTCAAGCCCGGAAAATCTGTGCCCGGCAAGTGTTCGCAGATTACTTTGATCTTTAATTCCATTCGTCTGTCCTTAGAGTTTGATCACTATAGTCTATACCCTCTCAGGGGGTAAGCAGGAAAGTGAATTCTTTTGTTGCACTTTGCCTTCCTTGTTTTTCTTTGCGATTAAATGCTAGATTCTTTAAGTGGCTCCTACGGCGGCAGGGAATTTATCCGAATCACCAACGAACCAAATCGCTAAAGCAGGAATCTAACCGCCCGATGTAGTTGAAAGGAACGCGAGTTCGTAGAGCCTTGGCAACTGTTACAAGAAAACCGAATACTCAGGTAATCAAGAATCAACGCCAGCGTCCTGGTCTGCTTCGCCGCATATTCACGCGAAAATTGTTCATAGTGCTCGGCATTTTCACGCTGATTGTCTGCTCCGTCTTCGCTTTCTTCTACGTCAAATACTCGCGCCTGATTGACGCGCGCCTGCGCGGAGATGTGCTCGTGCGAACGACAGGCATCTTCGCCGCGCCGCGCATGATACGCACAGGCTCAGGCGCGACACTTGCCTCAATTAAGAGCTATCTCGACGGCATAGGCTACGTCGAATCAACCAAAGAAGCAGACTCGAAGCGCGGGCGCTACACGATCAAAGGAAACTCGATAGAGATTTACACCAGCAGCGATTCCGTAATAAACGGCTCGCGGCAGTTCCCAAACATCACAATCGCATTCGCGGCGAGCGGCAAAGGCATCAGTAAAATTACCGACATTGATTCCAAACGCAATCTCGACAGCGCTCTGCTCGAACCCGAAATGATGACCGCGCTATCGAACGACAAGCAGCGGCAAAAGCAGAAGCTGGTTTCCTACAAAGACCTGCCCAAAGATTACATCAACGCCGTTATCGCTATCGAAGACCGCCAGTTCTTTGAGCATTCAGGCATAAACGTTCGCGGCATAATGCGCGCCCTCTTTCGCGATGTGAGCGAAGGCCAAATGCAGGAAGGCGGCTCGTCCATCACTCAACAACTGGTCAAGAATTTTTTCCTCACGCCTGAGCGCACCTTCAAGCGCAAGCTTCAGGAAATGATGATCGCGGTCACGCTTGAAACGAAGCTCTCGAAAGAGGAAATCTTTCAGCTCTACGCGAATGAAATCTACATGGGCCAGTCGGGCAGCTACTCGATCAACGGAGTAGGCGAAGCGGCCTCTTCTTATTTCAACAAAGATGTCTTGAATCTGACGCTCCCCGAAGCGGCTTTTCTAGCGGGGATAATCCGTGGGCCGAGTCTTTATTCGCCTTACCGCGACCCTGAACGAGCGAAGGCGCGGCGCAATCAAGTGCTTGATTCGATGGCCGACGCGGGACTCATTCCACGCGACAAAGCCGAACAGGCGAAAACGACCGAGCTGAAGATAGTGCCTAAGCGCAGCGCAGTAAACAGCGATGCGCCGTACTTCGTTGATTACCTGCAGCAGCAATTGTTGAACGAATTTGCAACGCGCGACCTTTCGCGCCAGTCCTATCGCGTCTACACGACGGTTGACATGGATTTGCAACGCGCGGCTGACAAAGCGGTCAACGATACACTCACCAGCCTCGATCAAATATTCGCCAAGCGAAAAAAGAATCCCATCGCGCCCGGCACTCTGCAGGCCGCGCTCGTCGCAATGAATCCGAAGACGGGCGAGATACTGGCGATGGTCGGCGGGCGCGATTACGGCCAGAGCCAACTCAATCGAGCCGTTGACGCAAATCGCCAGCCGGGTTCTGTATTCAAGCCGATTGTCTATGCGACTGCGCTCAACAGTGCTTACGACGATCAAGTCGAAGAGAAGATCACCGCCGGATCGGTATTTATGGACGCGCCGGAAACTTTTCTCTACGGTCGCGGGCAAACTTATTCGCCCGAAAATTTCGGCAAGACTTACTCGAACCGCAACGTCACTTTGCGCGATGCGCTGACTCATTCGCTGAACGTCGTTACAGTGCGAATAGCCGAGAAGGTAGGCTTCAATAAGATCGCGCGTATGGCTGAAAAGATGGGGCTTCCGCGCCCGCAGCCCTTCCCTGCCCTCGCGCTCGGAACGGCTGAGGCGACGCCGCTCGAAGTTGCCACGGCCTATACGGCATTCGCAAACGCCGGGATGTTGACAGAATCGCGCCCGATCAAACGACTGACCAACGCCGACGGCGTTTCGATAAACGAAACGAAGCCGCAACAGCAACAGGCGCTCAAGCCTCAGATCAGTTTTCTGATGACGAACATCATGCAGGACGTGCTGAACAAAGGCACGGCGGCGCGCGCGCGTTCCATGGGTTTTACGGGAACCGCTGCGGGCAAAACGGGAACCTCGCGCGATGGATGGTTCGCAGGCTATACGCCCAATCTGGTCTGCGTCGTGTGGGTAGGCTTTGACGACAACTCAGAGCTTGGGCTTGAAGGCGCAAAGTCTGCGCTGCCCATCTGGACGGCCTTTATGAAGCAGGCGCTAGCTTTGCGCCCTGAACTCGGAGGCGATGCCTTTCCAAAGGCCGATGACATCGTAACCGCAGAGATTGATCCGACCACCGGGATGCTCGCAACCGACAGTTGCCCTGCGCGCAGGAATGAATATTTCATCGAAGGAACTGAGCCTACGGAGAGCTGCAAAGAACACACGGGCGAACATCCCGAATCGTCGGGCATTCCGGGTTTTGATTGGCCCGAAGGCAAAGACATCACCGATAAAGCGAAGAAAGTTGTGCGCGACGCCGAACAGACGATTGACGAAGCGCGCAAGCAAATCAAAAAAGCTACCGGCAAACCCTAACCATTTTGTTCATCTTCTCGCATAAAAATTAAGTTTGAATAATTCATCTTCAGCTTCCTTACATCTCTTGAAGGAATAAAACCGGCGCGCGGCGGGATGTATTTTATTTGATGCTGATCACTCTTTACGAATGGGTAAATATCTCAGGTTCTCTTTGGGGGCGCGGCACTACTTCGCGTCCCTTTTTTTGTCGCCGTTGACCTAAGAATATTCCGAGAATAGAATTGTGGAGCCTGAAGAGGCGACTTATCTAAACCCAATTACTAATCGCACCACAGGAGGGCGAAATGATTAAGCAGATAGAAGAGATTTTAGGCGACGAAGCTGAAAGCCTGTTGACGTATCAGAGCAAAACGATTCCAAAAGAGAAGTTGCACCTGCCCGGCCCGGACTTTCTTGATCGCACGGTGGCCGTGTCGGATCGCTCGCCGGTAGTGATGCGCAACCTCGCGAGCCTGTTCAATCACGGGCGGCTCGCTGGCACGGGCTATCTTTCAATCCTGCCCGTTGATCAAGGCATAGAACATTCGGCAGGCGCGTCGTTCGCGCCGAACCCGGATTACTTCGACCCCGAAAACATACTGCGACTGGCGATAGAAGGCGGGTGCAATGCCGCTGCCACCACGCTGGGCGTGCTGGGTTCAGTCTCGCGCAAGTACGCGCACAAGATTCCGTTCATTTTGAAATTCAATCACAACGAATTTCTCTCCTACCCGAACAGCTTCGATCAGATATTCTTCGCTTCGATGGATCAGGCGTTCGATCAGGGCTGCGTCGGCGTTGGCGCGACTATCTATTTCGGCTCCGAAGAATCGAAGCGACAGATACAGGAAGTCACACAGGCTTTTGCCTATGCGCACGAGCTTGGAATGTTCACTGTGCTGTGGTGCTACCTTCGCAACAACGCATTCAAAACCAAAGAAGGCGACTTTCACACTTCGGCTGACCTGACGGGGCAGGCCAATCACCTGGGCGTCACAATCGAAGCTGACATCATCAAACAAAAGATGCCGACCAACAACGGCGGTTACAAAGCAATCACAAGCAAAGAAAATCCTTACGGCAAAATATCGGAACTGGTCTACACGGACTTGACCACAGATCATCCGATTGACCTGACGCGCTATCAGGTAGCGAATTGTTTCATGGGACGTTCGGGGCTAATCAATTCGGGCGGCGAGTCGGGCAAGAACGATTTGCAGCAAGCCGTTCGCACGGCGGTCATCAACAAACGCGCAGGCGGAACAGGGTTGATCTCCGGGCGCAAAGCTTTCCAGAAACCGATGAATGAAGGAGTGGAAATATTGAACGCGATTCAGGATGTCTATCTTGCGAAAGAAGTGACCGTGGCCTGAAGAAAGATGTTTGAAGCAATGACTGAAGATGCAGCCCCAAAACCTACGATTCAGGATGTGCTCGAATTGCTAGGCCAGTTACGTAACAGCGCGGCAGAGTTTCAACAGCAGATAGACGCTTACTTCGCAAACGCGGAGGGCTGGCAGGACATCAAATCGCGCTTCGCATCATTTGAAGCGCGATTTGTTTCGCTCGAAGTGCGACTGGCGACAGCGCGCCCTGAACCGGATTGGCAAAATGACGAATTGAATTACATGCTGAACGAATTGCGCGAAATAGGCGATGACTTCACAGAGATGCGCCAGGAGTTTTTGAAAGCCTTACAGGAAGCGCCAAAGCGGATTAATTGAATGCGAGTCCGTCGCTATCAGCTCGCGTTCAGAGATCGAGTCTCATACATACGCGATCTTTGATTGGCAATCCATTGCTTGCTTCTACCTCTCTAAATTCTCTCAAACCGGCGCTCAATTCACTCTCTGTTAGAATGACAAAGCCAAGCCGTGAATAAAACGGCCCGTTCCAGGCAACGTCTCTAAAAGTTGATAGCGTAACAGCCTCGTACCCTTTTTGTTTCGCCCATTCGCAAACTGCATGCACAAGCCTGGTTCCAATGCCGCGTTTCCCGTGTGATGGATGTACGGAAATCTCTTCCAGGTGCAGTAAGCCGTCTAAGGGCAACGCGACTGCAAACCCAACCGGCATATTATCTGAGTCGGAAGCGACCCAAACCATGCCCTGCTCATACTGTTGATAAAGAAGTTCGTAGCACATCGGATCATCTGTCGCAATGAAAGGATAATCCGTGTTGATAAACAGTTCACCTGCCGCGCGCTCGATGTCTTGCAGCAACGGTAATTCTTCACAATTTGCAAAGCGTATATTATAGCTATCGCCAGCCATCTTTCGAGAACATGCCTTTCTGATTACAGGTTGAGCCGATCTCACTTCACTTCTTTTATGTTGGCGGGTTTTGCGAATAGTTTGTCGGGAACGCTTTCAGTGATGCTGACTGAATCGAAGCTGACGCGCGCGCTCTGTTTGCCATCGCGGTAGGAATCCACGAGCGTTGGAAACAACACTCCGTTGAACTCAACCCATCGGTAATATCGCGATTCGTTATTGTTAGTGCCTTCTTCTGTAACCTGCTTGTACTCTGTACTCAGTGGCAGTTTAGTGCGAGTGTCGAAATGCAATGTGGCTGCGCCGCCGTCCGTAAACTCAAGCCGCACGGCTTCGGAAAACTGGTTGCGCCAGGGCTCGCGGCGGCCAAGATAAACCAGTTTCACGCCCGCTTGCGACGATGCCACGCGCAGCAAATTGTCCAGATCATAACGCGCGCCCTGCTGGAATTGCTTGATCTGTTCGTCGGTCTGCTCGCGTATCATCTTCTGCTTGGCGTCGTAAATCCAGTTAGCGCTTTCAGAATTGGTTTGAATGTATTTGCTGTCGCCTTTGCCAAACTCCGTGCGCTCTCGGCTGGGGTAGGCGATGTAGTCTACGAAGGCAATTGGATTACCTGATATGCCTTTGTCAAACGGAGTGTACTGGCCTCGGCTCGCCACTGTGCGAAATTTCAGGTAGGCGTCGCCGCCTCTGGCCCGGACTGCTTCGCGAATGAGCGCGGCAGCTTTCGCCGGATCGTTCTCGTCCTGTTCTTGAGCATTGATTGTCGCAGGCACTGAAACAAGTGCGATTAATAAGAGCGCCAATAACTTCAGCGATTTTATCAAGTGGCCTCCCGGTCTCTGCAATATAGTCATAATGATTATACCATCATGGCTGCTGTTTGAAGATGAGGCTCGGCCTGTCTCTGGATAAATTAAAAAGGCGGCGCAGGTTTACTTTGCGCCGCCTTCGATTATACAAACTGTCAAACTCCGACTATGAAT
>DATEKX010000136.1:0-2705 GCA_035277165.1 Blastocatellia bacterium
TCGCCCACGATGCAAACAATCGCCTTCTCGCGCTCTATCGTGACTTCGCCAAGGCGGCTGAGATCGCCCTTGATCGCATCGAGGCTGTCTGTGCCATCGAGCGTAACCGAAACAGAGACTTCAGAAGTCGTAACAACATCAACCGAAGTTTTATGGCTGTCGAAGACCTCGAATATCGCGCGCAAAAATCCGTAAGCCAGAAGCATTCGCGTAGAAGCAACGTTCACAATCGTCACGCCTCGCTTGAACGCGATTGACTTTATCAGGTTGCGCGACGATTGAGGCTTCGCAACTATCAGTGTGCCTTCGCAGGTTGGGTTGCGAGTGTTATAGATGTGAACGGGTATGCCTTGCTCGATTGCCGGAATCACGGTGTTGGGATGCAAGACCTTCGCGCCGAAATAAGAAAGCTCCGAAGCTTCTGCAAAAGAGATTACTCGAATGCGCCGCGCGCCAGACACAAGGCGCGGGTCTGCGGTCATCAATCCATCAACGTCAGTCCATATTTCAATCGCGCTGGCATCGAGCGCCGCGCCGATTACCGCAGCGGAATAATCAGACCCGCCGCGACCTATAGTCGTTGTTACGCCTTCGACAGTCGCGCCGATGAATCCTTGAGCCACGGGCACACAGTTTGACTCGATGACGGGAAGCAGCACTTCGCGCGCGCGCCGCCGAGTTGCCTGCATATCAGGCGCAGCGCGAGTGAATTGATTATCTGTGATTATGAAGTGGCGCGAATCAACAAGCTCTACTTGAACGCCACGGCCCGCGAGCGCAGCGGCGACGATGAGCGACGAAAGTTGCTCGCCGAATGAAACTATTGCATCCTGACTGCGCGGCGTAAGTTCGCCGAGCGTTGCGACCGACCGAACCAGACTACTAAGCTCGCCGAATTGATATTCGATGCTGCGCTCTGCCCAGTCGAGCGAATACGGGCCTGTTGCGGAATCGGTTAAAAGCTCGCGCGCCGTCGCAACGTGTCGTTTGCTGAGTTCGTCAATGATTACTGCCGCGTCTTCGTAGCGGCGTTCCGTAGCCGTGTGCGCAATGCGCAGCAGCGCGTCTGTGACTCGCGTCATCGCAGAAACGACTACGACGGGCGATTGCTCTTTCTTGCTCGCAACGATCTCGACTGTCTGGTTTATCGCGGCTGCGTCACCGACCGACGTGCCGCCAAATTTCATGACGATCATAATTCTCCTTGTCGCGGCTGATTTTATTATGTCGAACTCAGATTAATAAAGAGAAGGGGAGCCCAACTGCGGCCCCCCTTTGGCTACGTGAGAGGAAGAGAGCAGTCAAAACCTCCCACGTTCGCCGGTCATTAATCTTGCGCCGAACGACTAATTTTGCGTCGGGCAACTCCTGTTGCACTGCAAAGGCACAGACGGCGGGCCACCGGGATTTCTCACAATTATTGCTCCCGGTAGCGCGCGGCAAATCCCGCCCTTGAGCACTATCTTGTTAAAGAGATTTGAGTCGCCCTGCCGATCCTTAAACCGGATTTTCTTTGGCACCATGCCACGCACTGTTACTATCGCTCCCTTTGCTACGGTGTGCTCAGAGATTGCCGTTCGCGTAAGCGTAAAATCAATCTCAGGCTCTACGTTTGAAAAGTCGTCCACCTTTGCTCCGCGATCAGCCGTGCAGTCTTCGCGACCGTCCCAGTCAGCAATCAGCGCCACTTCTGAGAACTGATTGTCTCGGCCACCTATGCTTGTAATCAATGCCGCAGATAAAGCGCTCCTTGCGTTAAGCGTTAGCGGCTGACCGACATTCGGTTGCGGTTGAGACTTCTTATTAAGCTTGCCTCGATTCTCAAAAGATGCGGCGAGTTTGGCGCTGAAATTACGGATATTAGCAGGACGACTGATGCCCAGTGCGTTGAGAAGGTCAGGGTTTATTTCGCCGGTTGAAGTTTGCAAAGCTTGATCTCTAATTTCAACTGATGCGGCGAGAACAGAAATAGAGCCTCTCGTTGCGACATCTGATTGGGCCGGAATGGTTACCCAAAGATGCGTGGATGATTTCGGCAAAGAAAGAAAGTAATTAAAGTTTCAATAAAGCCTTGAGCAATTGTTAACTGCATTAAGGCTCACAACCCCACATAGCATTCGACGTGCCATCAACGATCCGGCATTAACGAGCGGCGGGGTTAAATTTACAAGCTGTCTGATGTAGATAATTACGAGCCATTTGCTATGGCTCGGAGTGGATTTGAAATTTCCATGTATCACAGCGCTCGCGGAAACTAAGTTCGCGAACGAGTGGAGACCAAGTATCCAGGTAGTCATTTACTACACAGATTATTTCGGCATAGTTTCTGATTTATCCCGGCAGCGGCACGCTTATGTGTTCGTGAACGATGAGCCAGTGGCCTCCGCGCTTTTCCCAGATAGCCGTGTGGCGAGCGTCAAGTTCCATTGAGCCGCCTGCTTTCAGCGCGCCCGAAAGGTGAAAAGTCAACGTAGTCCATGCGACGTTTCCGCGCCGCGTGACTTTCAGGTCGTCAAGGTTCGGTGTGAGCTTGCCGCTCGTTATCTGGTCGAAGAATGCCTTCATCACGCCCGCCTTGTATTCGGCCCAGCCGTTGTATTTCATCGGCGCTATATCGTAAAAAATCAGGTCGGCGTCTTTCGCATAATACTTCGCGGGGTTCTCAGGATTAAGCGAACTCCAATCCTTATAATAGACTTCGATGA
>DATEKX010000137.1:0-2443 GCA_035277165.1 Blastocatellia bacterium
TAGTCGGGGGAGGCTCTAGGCTTGGGCAGCTTGCAATCCGGGCAACGAGGGGCTTCATCGGGTACTTGACTATGGCATCTTGGGCATCTCATAAGCTATACCTCTCAACGGAATCCGATCTTTATAAGCATTTTCCAGACCACATGCTATTGACAGGCAGACTCACCCGAAATAGGGGGAAATCATTACGAAAATGAAAAAAAACGCTTCTCAAAAGAGATGTCGGCTCTGACGGGATTACATTTTCTGTTAGCACGGTTTAACGTTCCGCCGCTGTCTTCGCAAGCGCTCGAAGAACACAGTCGCAAATGACTGGCTATCGGCGTTCAATCGAGGTTGACAAAAAAATCTCAGGCCGCTATAGTTCACTGTTTGCGACTACCACGCTTTTTGGTTCTGAGCATGCGGAGGCGTGGAGATAGTTGAAACCGGACGCGGAATAAACGTTATTGTGGCGTAACAGGATGCGGGCTTACCCCGCGATCCCGAATTCAAAAGAAGTTCACAGAGATCACGCCACAGAAAAGTTAGGCCGAAGGGGAAGCCGGATCCGCAGCGACTTTTCAGAACATCCCCGGAAACAGATTTAATAAGCAGTTATGCGCGATGGCAAATATCGTTTCGCCATTTTGCGCTTTTAATCTCAATGAGGCTGTCACTCATCCTCGGCGAGAAGATTTGAAGTCGGGCGGGTTTGCCCGGCTGTTTTGAGAGGAGCTAGAGCGTGCCGACACTGAATCAGTTGGTCCGAAAGGGACGACAGCAAGTCAAGTACAAGACATCGAGTCCGGCTTTGAATTCAAGCCCGCAAAAACGCGGCGTCTGCACACGTGTTTATACACAAACGCCCAAGAAGCCGAATTCGGCTCTGCGCAAGGTTGCGCGCGTGCGCTTGACCAATCAAATCGAAGTCACGACTTACATCCCAGGCATCGGCCACAATTTGCAGGAGCACTCGATTGTGCTCATTCGCGGAGGCCGTGTGAAAGACCTGCCTGGTGTGCGCTATCACGTTGTTCGCGGCACTCTGGATTCTGTCGGTGTTGCGAACCGCAAGCAGGGTCGCTCCAAGTACGGAGCCAAGCGACCGAAGGAAGCCGCTCCGGCTAAGAAATAAGTTTCCAGTTTCCGGTTAACGGCAACCAGAAACCATAAACGAGAAGCCAAGTAAAGATATGCCAAGAAGAAGAGTAGCAGCGAAACGCGAAGTTCTGCCGGACCCGATATACAACTCGACGATGGTGACCAAGTTCATCAACTCGCTTATGTGGGGCGGCAAGAAAACAGTGGCCGAAAATATTTTCTACGGCGCTATGAGCCAGATTCAGGGGAAAACTCAGGAAGACCCTCTGAAAACATTCAAGAAAGCCGTAGACAACGTTAAGCCGCGCGTCGAAGTTAAATCGCGCCGCGTCGGTGGCTCTACTTATCAGGTGCCCATCGAGGTTGATCAGAAATCTCGCGGCAACAGCCTTGCCATACGATGGCTGATTTCGTATTCGCGCGGGCGCGGAGAGAAGACGATGATTGACCGGCTTGCCGGAGAGATTCTCGACGCGGCTAACAATCGCGGCAACGCGGTCAAGAAAAAGGACGATACCCACCGAATGGCCGACGCCAACAAGGCGTTCGCGCATTACAGGTGGTAATAGAGGTAGTGACAGGTGACTGGTGGCAAGCCTGAGCGCTTGTTCACTGCACGTCACTCATCGCTGAAGTTATATGTCGAAGCAATTACCATTACAGAGATTCCGCAACATCGGGATCATGGCGCACATTGATGCGGGCAAGACCACTACGACTGAGCGCATCCTTTACTATACGGGTGTCTCTTACAAGATAGGCGAAGTCCACGAAGGCACAGCCGTCATGGACTGGATGGAACAGGAGCAGGAACGCGGCATTACCATCACGTCTGCTGCGACGACCTGCTTCTGGATTCGCAACAACGAAGAGTATCGCGTCAATATCATAGACACGCCCGGCCACGTTGACTTTACGATAGAAGTCGAGCGCTCATTGCGCGTGCTCGACAGCGCTGTCGCGGTCTTTGATGCAGTCGCGGGTGTGCAGCCGCAGTCGGAAACGGTCTGGCGTCAGGCGGACAAATACAACGTCCCGCGCATAGCTTTCATGAACAAGATGGACAGGCCGGGCGCGGACTTCGAGCACGCAATTCAAACGATGCGTGATCGGTTGAGCGCGAACCCTGTTGCAATCCAGTACCCAATCGGAGCGGAAGATAGATTTCAAGGCGTTGTTGATCTGGTTACAATGCGCGCCATCATCTATAAAGCGGAAGATAAAGGCGCGGAGCCTGAAATTACAGACATCCCTGAGGACATCAAAGCCGGAGCCGAAGCCTCGCGCGAAAAGATGATCGAAGCGCTCGCAGATGCCGACGATCAGATTGCCGAGAAATATCTCGGCGGCGAAGAGATCA
>DATEKX010000138.1:0-14793 GCA_035277165.1 Blastocatellia bacterium
CAGTTCTCGCGCTTCCTGAATGGATTGAGAATCCTTATCGCTGCTCATGATGCTGGTTCCTGTTTATTTCACACGATCTTTGTTCGGCGTACCGAGCGAGCGTTTGCCGTCTTCTTGCGAGCCTGAGGATAATTGCTTTGATTCGCTGCCGCTGATTTGTTGCGTGTCGTTGCCGCTGATGAGGCCGCTCGCTTCGAGCACCTGTTCAAGTTCGCGGTGTGGGCGAGGGATGACGTGAACGCTGACCAGTTCTCCGACGCGGCGCGCTGCTGCGGCCCCTGCATCAGTAGCAGCTTTGACTGCGCCGACATCGCCGCGCACGAAAACCGTTACGTAGCCCGCGCCGATATACTCGCGGCCAATAAGCATTACGTTCGCGGCTTTCACCATAGCGTCTGCCGCTTCGACAGCTCCGACAAATCCTTTTGTCTCGATCATTCCGAGCGCTTCCATAGCCATAGAATAGAATCCTCCGATTAAGGCAATTAAACTGTGTGTGTGAGCGCTATTTTGGGTGAGTATTCATTTGCTCACGGAGAGATTGAAACTAACAAAACCATCTCGGTCAGTCAAGGAAAGCAAAGATTGAAAGGAACAACTGTAGGGGCAGGGCTTGTCCCTGCCCGAATTGCCAAAGGCAATGATTGATTTGAAATCTGCCGAATCCAACCTCTGTCACCGCTTCGCGGTCCGGGCAGGGACAAGCCCTGCCCCTACAAACTCACTGTTATTTATTGCTGCTCACTTGCGCGCTTTTCGTCGCGCCTGCAATCTTCGGCAGCACTTCCTTTTCGTAAAAGCGGATGAAGCCTTCCTGATTCGGGCCGACTTGATGAACATAAACCTGATCAAACCCTGCTTCGGCAAACTCATTGATCTTATCAATGTGTTTCTGCGAATCAGGGCCACAGATTATCACCTCGGCCACGTCTTCTTCTTTCACCATCTTTGCGGCCTGCTCGAAAAAAGCAGGCGTCGGAAGTTCCTGCGACAGTTCGCCGGGGATTGCAGCGTTCGGCCACCACTCATACGCAGTGCGTCGCGCTTCGGCTTCGTCTTCGGCCCAACAGACTGTGAACTGACCGAAGCGAGGCTTCCCTTTCCCGCCTGCCTTCTCAAACTTCTCGACGATCTTTTTTTCCGGCGCGGTGCTGATCAGGCCGTCTCCGATTCTTCCTGCGCCCTCAGCCGATTTCGGCCCTGAAGCTGCGATCATAATCGGCGGCAATTCGTCGGGCAGCGTGTAGATGCGAGCATTTTCAACTTCATAGTAAACGCCGCGATGAGTCTGCTCGCCGCCTCGCCAGAGCAAACGAATAACCTCAATCGCTTCTTCGAGCATCTCTAACCGCTCGTCGTGCGCGGGCCATCGGTCGCCAAAGATGTGTTCGTTTAAGTTCTCGCCGGTTCCTACTCCGAGAAAAAACCTGCCCGGCATCATCGCCGCAGAAGTGGCTGCCGCTTGCGCGATAATAGCCGGATGAATGCGAATGGTAGGGCACGTTACGCCAGTGCCCAATCGTAATTTCTTTGTAACTTGAGCAATGCCTCCAATGACATTCCACACAAACGAGCTATGACCCTGTCGATCAATCCACGGGTGGAAGTGATCCGAAATTAGAGCAAAGGTAAAACCCGCTTCTTCGGCAAGCCGTGCGTGATTAATCAGGTCATTAGGCGCATGCTCTTCGCTTGAGAGCGCATAACCGATTTCAACCATTAGACGGTCGTCCCTTCTTATATATTTATTCTCGATCTAAACGCCCACCTCATTCAGCCAGTCGTGACGGCTGAGACGATTTTGCTGAAAGCCGTGCTATGCATGAGTGCATTAATACTTTTATGCTGCATCCTCAAACAACGAGCTTATGTTAGAGCATTCACTGTGCCACCAGAGCAGCCCCCGTCAGCCCACGCCAGCTTTATGATTGAGCAGTTGCTTGACACTATCAGGGGCTTGCTTATAAGATGAACTCGAATCTGGAGTCTCCAATCAATACACTGGCAGGGTTAAGAGAGGGCGCTTCGGCTAATATGCCGACACTGGGCGAAGAACTGAAGCACAGGCGCGAAGAGCGCGACATTACACTCGCTGACATTTCAGAAGCGACGAGGATAGGCACGCGCTTTTTGAAAGCTATCGAGTCGGACAACTTTTCGGTGCTTCCGGGCGGCATATTCACTCGTTCATTCATCCGCGCTTACGCCAAGCAAGTCGGCATGGACGAAGATGAAGCGCTAGCCCTTTACCAACAACAAACCGCCAGTCCCAGCGCCGAGCCGCAGCCTTCACAACAATCTCAAACAGACCAGCGCGGACGGCAAGCCGTATTTGTCGAACATCCCGTGCGCCCGTCCGCCGAGCCGCGCGCGCGCCGCAGCGAGCCGATGGCTTTTCGCGCATCCCCTACTCGCACAAGCTGGCCGACCATCATCATTGCGGGCGGCATAGCGTTGTTCGTTGTCATCATAGTGCTCGCGCTGGTAAAGCAGTTGAATCGCGCCAGCAGCGAAACCGCTTCGCAACCTGCGCAGCAAGCGCAAAGCAATACGTCGCCTCAAACGCCGCCGCCTGCTGCCACGCAACAAACTCAGCCTGCGAGCCAGCCTGCCGAAGGGCAACCTGCTCCGCCGCAACAGCCTGCAACTGTTCCGCAGGGCGAGCCGCTCGTGGCGAAGGTCGAAGCTACGATTGACAATTGCTCCATTCAATATTGGATAGACGACGCCGCAAAACCGACATCCATCCTGGTCAGGAAAGGCGAATCGCAAGACCTTCCGCCCGCGCAAACTCAAATCAAACTGAGCATCGGGAACCGCCCCGCGCTAAAACTCAAGATCAACAACCGTGATGTAACTTTCCCCGAAGGCACTGTGCTATGGGGAGCTAAAGTCACAATCAATCACGAAAACCTGCAAACATACATCCAGTAGCGCGATCCAGATCAGGCGCAGTTTTTCGCGGCCATGTCTTTGCTCTGGTTTTTCCTTTCATAATCCGGCTCGGTGTGTTAAAGCTTAACTTATCCGTTTTGCCGCGACGCCTGAGAGCCTTATGATTCTTTTTGCCAATCTGAGCAGTCTCGAACACTAAAACGATGGACGCATACCGGCAGGTCAATAATCTTTCACTCATAATTCAGCCCGGCGATAGTTTTTTCCCTATCGTTGATGCGATAGACTCTGCGACTCAAAATATCAAGATGACCATCTTTCGGATGGACGATCCGATTGTGCGCGATGCGATGAGCTATGCGGTCGCGCGCGGCGTCAAGGTGCAGGCGCTCGTCGCCCCATCGGCAAAGGGTTGGAACAAACGAAACAAAAAACTTACGGATGATCTTTCAAAACTCGGCATCGAAGTCAGGATGACAAAGGCGCGAAAAGAAAAGATCAAACGTTATCACTACAAGATGATGACGATTGACGACCTGCAATCATTAGTGCTTACGTTCAACCCCACGCAGAAAAACCTGCACTACGCGCGCGACTTCGGCCTGCTGATACGCGATCAGGAGATCACGACCGAGCTTAACCGGTTGTTCGAAGCCGATTGGCACGGCAATGTGTTCAAGCCGAAAGATCTGCCGCTGGTCATAAGCCCATACAACAGTCGAAAGAAGCTGCTGGAGTTGCTTGAATCAGCAGAGCGATCAATTCGGATACTTGATGCGAAGGTCGAAGATCAACAGGTAATGGGCTTGCTGCTGCGCAAAGCGGCAAACGGCTGCGATGTCAGGCTAATCAGCCGCGATACTTTTTATGATCAGGTAGTGCCGAACTTTTCCGTAAAAAAGCTGGCGCGATACAAACTCCACGCCAAGTGCATAATCGTTGACGGCGCTCGATTCTTTGTCGGCAGCCAGAACCTGCGCGCGGTCAGTTTAGACCGCCGCCGCGAAGTTGGAATCATAGTCGAAGACGATGCGACGGCGCGCAGAATAGAGCGGGTGTTTGACGAAGACTGGGTGAACGCGACTGAAATGGCTGCCGTCATAGAGGCCAACGTGGGATGATGTGACTTGCCTGAAATGTAAAGTTAAAATGAATGAGAAGAAACGCAGTTATCACAAGAAGCGCAAGTGGGTCTGCCCACAATGCGGCGCGGCGCGAATGCAAACGCAAAAGCCGCGACCGCCTAAGAGCAATCGAGGTGCAGGAGAATGAATAAGACTCGTCTGACAAATTATCGCGCAGGTGATGAAGTAAGCTATGCGATGCCATCAGGTGTGCTATACGGCTCTGTTACGCGGGTGCTCGGCGAAGGGGAATCCAGCGCCGTGGAAATCGAGTTTGAAGATGGCCGCAAGGAAATTAAAAAAATCAGAGACCGCGCGCTCAACCTTCTCAGGCGCGCAAGCGGAGCGAGCGAGGAAGAAGAACGGCACGCAGGCCGCGAGCGATTGCACGACCCTGATATAGAACGCATTCGCCGCAGCGATCAGCGCAAACGCTGATAAGTTCGTTTATTCGGTCTGATCTGATTTTTTTTCACGGGTGCAATGATGAATCCTTTGATAAATAATGCTGTGTTCCATCACATCGAAATCCCTTGCGATGACCTCGAACTGGCCGAGCGATTCTACACCATAGTTCTGGGCGCGCGAGTTTACATGCGCAAAGATGCCAAGCGCCGCCCGGATGTTCCATCCGAAGGCAGCATCAGCGACGCCGAAGAGCAAGGCTTTGAGATTGACGGCACTTACATGAAAATCGGGGCCGGAATCAGAATCGGATTTCTCAAACGACCGCACGATCATAAACAACAAGAGATAGATCACCTCGCGTTCACAATTGATGACGATCTCGAAGCGCTATGGCGGCGGCTTACGGAGGTCAGCGTCGAAGTCATTGATTACAACTCTAACCGCATGATCATCTGCGATCCGTTCGGAATGATGCTGGAGCTATGGCCGCTGTCGGTCTTGCAGAAGGCGGGGCTTGTTTGATGTGATCAGCCGAATATTCGCGAAAGCCAATTCATCAACGGGCTTGCCTTGAAAGGCTCGGGCTGAAATAGCAATACATATAGAATGCGCGCGATGCCAAATATTATGAATGCAAAGGTGAAAGCTCGCACGAGCCGGAAACGTTCAATAAACTGATCGAACGCAAACACAAACTTGTTCTCATTCAACAGCACCATCACTGATCTTATCCAGACAAAAATAAAAAGTAGAAATAGCGGCAAGCCCAGCAGGTTATAGCTCGCGCCACCGGCGAAATCGCATCTGCCAATCGCGCAGAACGAATGAGTCAGCCCGCAGCCGGGACACGGCAATCCTGTAAAATTCTTGAAACCGCAGATGGTGAAATAATCTCCGCCGGGCGGCGCAAACAACACGCTGACAGCGAATACTCCCGACAATAAAACCAGCGCAAACAACGCGAGCTTTTTCGAGGGCCGGAAAGCTTCGGCCAATTCAACCGGCTCGCTTCGTTGTTCTATTGTCCCGGCATTCATGCTCATCGGTTACTCTATGCTGTACAAAGCGTGGCGCGGCACGTCCGGCGAGCCTGCGATGAAATCGTCAATCAGTTTCACAAACTGATTTGTGTATTCGAGCATCGGCAAAAAGCCGCAGTCGCGAAGAGTGGCTAGCTTGCCTGTCCGTGCGATTGAAAACAGCCTGCGCGCTTCGGCTGTTCCCTTCTTGTCCTTCTCGCCGCAAACGAAAAGGAGAGGCGAGCGTGTCTGCTCAACCTCTCGGTCCAACAACGCCGCCGATTCGGGTGAAGAGGCGGAAAGCGCTGTCTCGTAAGCCGCGCGCGGGCTGAGATCGGCGAAGTCGTTGAACAAGCGGTCGCGGAACGGCTGCGGCGCGCGGCGAAACCTGCGAGCCACGAGATTGCGAATCAGCGGATATGCCGCAAGCTCGCGCAGAGCAAGCGATGCAGGTGTAAAGACCGCAAGGCTTTTGACATCGTCCTGCGACATCCCTGCGCGCGGGCTGACGACGATCATCGAGCGCAAGTCCTGCGGATGAACATCGGCGCACGCGGCGACAATCAGCGATCCGGCTTCGTGGCCTATCATCACGGCGTCAAACATTCCTGCTTCTTCAAGCAAAAGATGTAAGTCTTCTGCGTGATCTTCAATGGCGAACCTCGCATCCGTCGAACACGGCTGCGAGCGCGCTGTGCCGCGCGAGTCGTAGATCAAGCAACGGTATTTGTGTCGAAGCGCGGCAACAGTCGGACGCCAGCACTCGCACGACATCGCCCACCCGCTGACTAAGACGAGCGGCGGCCCTTCGCCTGTGACTTCAAAATAAAGCGGCCCGCTGTAGGTGTTCAGAATCATAGATTCGCAACTTGATTCTGCATTTCTGCTGACCAGTTTGCAAGGAGAGCTTCTTGACAGGCCGAATGCCGCGCCGCTAAGATTCGCCTTTGTCTTTACGAGCGTGTTTTGAAATGCCGCTCAGCCTGCGCACGCAGGCGGCAGTATAGAGCCCAGCACTGGCGTGCCGGGATAATGCCATGACAATACAAGCCCGCGCAGCGGGCGACAGCAGCGCTGCCAAAGCCATGGACTCTGTCGCCCGCTGCGCGGGCTTGTGTAGAATCTATCACACGTATACCCACATCTTTTGGATGTGGGCTTTATGCTGACACCCGCTTCGCGGGTTGTTAGCCTGCATTTCAAAATGCGCTTTAAGAGCTGATTCGCGTCATGGAGTCACACGACGAAGAATTTATGCGGCAAGCGATTGCCGAAGCAGAGGCCGCGCGAGAAAACGGCGAGGTGCCAATCGGCGCAATCATCGTTATTGACGGCGAGGTAAAAGGGCGAGGTCGAAACGCTGTCATCCGTGCGAGCGACCCTACGGCGCACGCCGAAATCGTCGCTTTGAGAGATGCGGCTGGCTCGATTGAAAATTACAGGCTGACAGGCGCGACATTGTATTCGACCATCGAGCCGTGCGCGATGTGCGCGGGCGCAATCGTTCACGCTCGCATCGCGCGGCTCGTATACGGAGCGCGCGACGAAAAGGCGGGAGCTGTTGACACGCATTTTGGTATTTGTGCGACAGATTTTTTGAATCATAGAGTGATGGTTGAAGGCGGCATCCTTGAGGCTGAGTGCCGCGAGATGATACAATCCTTTTTTCGTCGAAAGCGAAAAGTGAACAGCCATGCGGAGAGGTGCGAGAGTGGCTGAATCGGGCGGTCTCGAAAACCGTTGTGCTCGTAAGGGCACCGTGGGTTCGAATCCCACCCTCTCCGCCAGTCTTTGAACGATGAACTATGAATGATGAATGATGAACTGACTGATATTAATTCATCGTCCATTATTCATAGTTCATCATTGCTTTTGGAGAGGTGCAGGAGTGGCTGAACTGGCAGCACTGGAAATGCTGTGTACGGGAAACTGTACCGTGGGTTCGAATCCCACCCTCTCCGCCATGAAATGAATGATGAACTATGAACTCAGTTATCTAATTCATCGTTCATCATTCATAGTTCGTCGTTTCTTTTATCAGGCTCCGGAAGTCGTGCAATCACGCGGCTGCGAATCCCGCCAGGCCGGGAACGGAGCAACGGTAGTAGCTCGCGGATGTGCCGCGGCCTCTCCGGAGCCTGACCAGCTTTTGTGGTTTTTCCCGTCGCGCCGCAAATCATGAAGCGCGTTCCCCATTCATCTTGCAACCCGTTTGGCTACGGCTTAGACTAAAAATTCAATGTCTGAATCACAAGTCATAGCAAGAAAGTTTCGCCCCAAAACATTTGACGAGGTTGTGGGCCAGGAAGCAATCACTCGCACTCTCAGCAATGCGTTAACCACTGGCCGTCTTCATCACGCCTACCTGTTTACGGGCGCGCGCGGCGTCGGCAAGACCACGACCGCGCGCATATTCGCCAAAGCGCTCAACTGCGTGAAAGGCATAACGACAGAGCCGTGTGGCGTGTGCGCCTCGTGCAAAGAGATAGCCGCGTCGTCTTCGATGGACGTGCTTGAAATTGACGCAGCGTCGAACACGGGCGTAGATAATGTGCGCGAAGTTATCATCAATTCAATCTCGATTGCTCCCGCGCGCGACCGGCACAAAATATTTATCATTGACGAAGTTCACATGCTCTCGACGCAGGCTTTTAACGCGCTGCTCAAAACGCTCGAAGAGCCGCCGCCGCGCGTGGTCTTCATTATGGCGACGACCGAGTTGCAGAAAGTGCCTGAGACGATTCTATCGCGCTGCCAGGTATTCGAGTTCCGCACCATCACATTAAAGAAGATTGTCGGCCAGCTTCGCCACATCGCCGACAATCTCGGAGTCAGGATCAGCGATACTGCGCTTCTGGCCGTTGCGCGAGCGGGCGAAGGCTCAATGCGCGACGCCGAATCCGCGCTCGATCAAGTCATAAGCTTTGCGGGCTTGGAAGTGACGGACGAAGACGTGTCTGCGGCGCTCGGGCTTGTTGATATTGAAACGCTCAATCAGACGATTCGCGCGATTGCGGAACAAAGCCCGGAGCGAATCTTTCGCATCGTTGATGAAGTAGTCTCGCGCGGTTATGACCTGAGAAATTTCTGCCGCGAGATGATCGTACATTTGCGCTCGCTGCTGGTAGTCAAAATAGCAGGCTTCGATGCAGAGCTTGTGCAGATGCCACAGAGCGAAGGCGAACAGCTTACACAACTCGCCGATCAGTTTTCAGAACAAGACCTGATTCGTTTCTTTTCAATCCTGACCAAAACGGAGCAGGATATTCGCACTTCATCGCAGCCGCGCTTTCAACTAGAGATGGGCTTGATGAAACTAACGCAAGCGCGCAAGCTTTATTCGCTGGAAGACGCTTTGAGTCGCATCATTGAGCTTCAATCTTTAGTAGGCGGCGCTGGAATCTCTTCATCCACGAGCAACACTCCATCTGCGCAGCCGCCGCGCTCGACAGGCAGCGTAGAAAGTCCTCGCTCTTTCAAAACAAGCAAGCCACGCGCGGAAGAAGCTCCTGCGCCTGCTCAACCGGTTGAACCGGCTCCCAGAGCCGCTTCCAAGGTGCTCGCTGCCAGCGAGCCGCCGTTGCCATCGGAGCCGCCGCCCCCGCCGGATGATCCGTATCCTTACGAGCCTGAGTTGCCCCGACCAGCCGTAACGACATCCGAGGATGGTGACGCTGCGGTAAAAAACATCATCGCAGCGATTGAAGCAAAGAGAAATATTATGATTGGGCTTGCGCTTGAAAAAGCGAAGGTCAGAATTGATGGCGATTATTTGCGCGTAGTGCTTTCGCCCGACAACGCCAGAGATAAAACGCTATTCGACAAGCGAGATAAACGTCAGGCCGTCGAAGAAGCAGCGCGGGAAGTGTTGGGGCGAAGGCTGACGCTGTCGGTCTCTGTCGGCGGACAGCCTCAAGTAGACGACATCCCAAAACGCAAAGAGGCTGCGCCCGGCAAAGCGCAAGAAGCGGATACTTCAAAAGTTCAGGCGTTCGCAGACAAGTTTCAAGGAACATACGAGATCATCAAGCCTGAGAAATGAATGGCAATTTGAAATCGTAAGGACGCTAAAGCGATAACGGAATAATTACAGGAGGCAATAGCAAGATGAAGTTACCAGGTGGATTCGATATACAGCAGATGATGGAACAGGCCAAACAGATGCAGGAAGACATGCAGCGCGAGATGCAAAAGATACGCGTTACGGCCAGCGCGGGCGGCGGAGTCATCAGCGTTGCTATGAACGGCGCAAAAGAATTGCTCGAACTCAAGATTGATCCCGAAGCGGTTAAGGGCGGCGATGTCGAAATGCTTCAGGATTTGATTATCGCAGCCGTGAACGAAGCTTCGCGAAAAGCTGACGAAGCGATGAAGGGTCAGTTAGGCAGTAAGCTCGGCGGCATGGGCTTGCCTGACGGGATGTTTTAATCAACAGAGTCAATTCACCGCAGAGGACGCGGAAGAAACGATGAAGTATGAACGATGAATGATGAATTAAGAGTTTCTCTCAATTCATCATTCATAATTCCGCATTCATCATTTCTTCCGCGTCCTCTGCGCCTCTGCGGTGAATCTGCTATAATTCAATTGAGAAACCCCTGAACAATCACTCAAGAAAGGCTGCTCAACGTGCACGTTGGGCATTCAAATAAATGCTCGATTACGCTGAACCCGTAACAAAACTCATTGACGAGCTGAAGCGATTGCCGGGAATCGGACACAAATCGGCGCAGCGACTCGCTTTTTACATCCTGCGCGCAGGCCGCGAAGATGCTGACCGGCTGATTGAAGCCATCATCGAAGTAAAAGAGAAAATCATCCTTTGCTCTACGTGCAACAACACAACGGACGTTGACCCGTGCCGTTTCTGTTCAAGCCCTACGCGCGACAAACGCATATTGCTCGTAGTCGAAGAGCCGTACAATCTGGTCACGATTGAAAAGACGCGCGAGTACAAAGGGCTTTATCATGTGCTGCACGGCGCGCTTTCGCCAATTCGCGGAATCGGGCCGGACGAGCTGAAGATAAAAAATCTGCTCGAAAGATTACGAACGACTGAAGTCGAAGAGATTATCCTTGCTACGAATCCCAACACCGAAGGCGAGGCGACTGCGAATTATTTATCAAAGCTGATAAAGCCTCTCGGCATTCGCATGACTCGAATAGCGATGGGCGTCCCCGTAGGCTCTGACCTCGAATACGCCGACGAAGTTACGATGCATAAGGCGCTCTCCAACCGCCACGAGATGTAGCCGTCTGATGTAATAAGAAAACGCTTATGCTGATTCGCAAGGCTGAAGCCTCCGATATTTCCGCGCTCGAAGAACTCATCCCGCAATCCGTCCGTCTTTTGAGCGCAAACTATTACACGGCTGAACAGATTGAGAGCGGGCTGAGATACATCTTTGGCGTGGACAGCCAACTCATCGCTGATGGCACGTACTACGTAGTCGAAACGGAAGGCGAGATAGTCGGTTGCGGCGGCTGGAGCAAACGACGCACGTTATATGGAGGAGATCAGGCAAAAGTAGAAGTTGATTCGTTGCCCGATCCTGAGATTGACGCTGCGCGCATACGCGCTTTTTTCGTTCATCCAGACCGCAAGCGACAAGGAATCGGAAGCCGCATTATGCGAGTCTGCGAGGAGGCTGCGCGCGAGGCAGGATTCAGCGTGCTCGAACTGGTTGCAACATTGCCGGGCGAGCCGTTATACAAGGCATTCGGGTACGAAGTGATTGAAAGATTTGAAACGGCTTTGCCTGATGGAATAATTCTGCCGTTAGCGCGAATGGCAAAGCGCATCGTCGCGCCTGACTGATTCAGTAAGTGTTATCCCCCTTGAGCATGACCGGCACGGTCTTCAGCATGATTTTCAAATCCAGCCACGGCGACCAGTTCTCTATGTAAAAAACATCGAGCCGCACCATGTCTTCAAAGTGGAGCCGGTTGCGACCGCTCACTTGCCACAGTCCCGTAATGCCGGGTTTGACGTGAAATCGCGTCCTGTGCCAGTCCTTGTAATGACGCACTTCGTAAGGGATAGGCGGGCGCGGGCCGACGATGCTCATCTGCCCGGTCAACACGTTGAGTATTTGCGGCAACTCGTCAAATGAGTATCGCCGCATCCAGCCACCGATCTTCGTCAATCGCGGATCATCTTTCAGCTTGCCGTATATCGGTTGCTCTGATGTTCCTTGATTCGCATCTTCGCCGCTGATGGTTCGCGCCATCAAATCACGATGAGCTTGATCATCCACTCCGTTTTTCATCGAGCGGAATTTGATCATCAGGAACACCTTGCCATCCATCCCGACTCTTTCCTGCTTCAAAAAGACCGGGCCTTTGCTTTCGAGCTTTATCATGATCGCCAGCGCTATCCAGAAAGGCCACGTGATCGAAAGAAGCGCCAGCGACGACATCACATCCATACTCCGTTTCAGCGCGCGCTGCGGCCCTCTGAGCGGCTCTTCGTAGAGCTTAATCATCGGCACAGAGCCGATGGTGTCTATCTCTGTCTTGCCCGGCAAACAATCAAACAGGTTTGGGATGACGCGATACTTGATGTGATGATTGCGCCCGCACTCCATCAATACCTGAAACATCTTTCGCGGATTGATGCGCGTGTCGGTTATCAGCACTTCTTCAACGCCATATTTTTTTACGATCCCCGGCAGGTCATCGAATACGCCCAGCATCCTCACGCCAGAGCCGCGAACTTTCGAGGCGTCTTCGTTGCTGCGCGCGGTCACCGCGCCGACAAGCTTGTAGCCCAATCGCGGTTTTTCAGATATTTCGGAGATGCAGACCTGCGCCATCTCGCCGCAGCCTACGACTATTGTCGGAATCAGGTTGCTCTCGCTCGAACGCGCTAGAATCTGTATCACGCGCACGATTGATCTTGTCGCCCAGAAAGCGCCCATCGAGAGAAGCCAGTCGTAGACGAAGACGAGTCTCGAATAAGTGAAATCAAGCAGAATCAGTCGCCCGTCGTGAAACGCAAAGCCCTGCCGGAAAAGAAAAGCGATCAACACCATGACCAGAAAAGCGAGAGTCGAGGCATTGAAGACTTTTATGAAATCGCCTGAGAATGAAAACTCGCCTCGCAGTTTATAAAGTCCGTAACGGCGAAGCGCGTATATTTTCACGAAAGGGATGAAGAGCATTATCGTGAAATAAGGCTCGAAGGCATCCCAAATGCCGACCGGCCAGAATGATTTTCTGGGCCGCCAGGTAAATATCTGCGTGTCGTGATGGAGCTTGTACGAGAGCATGAAAGCCGACACCGATATAATCAGATCAATCAGGACGAGCGAAATGACCGGCACCATTGATAGCACCAGGCTCCGCCTGCGCGGACGAGCATTGATTGCTTGCTCGGCTACTGCGAATGCGCGTTCAGACATTATTTGTTACACGCGTTCTTGAAAGATATATGCTCAAGGCATAAAGCATCCACGCTTGTGCCCATCTGATGTGAGGAGTTCTTATCGTGTAAAAACGATGCCGCTGGAAGTAAAAGAAACCCGTGCGGTCTTGAAGATTTTTGATGGCCCATTCGACTGCTTTATTTGCCATCTTATCGGCGTTAGATGCGAGATCGGTCATCTCAGTAAAAGTTATAACAGCTTGCGCTGCGCTATGCACATCAATCGGATATAGTTTGTCATGATAGTAGCTTGGAGTCCCGTCCGCAAGAAAGAATCGTCGCTCATAAAACTCGTGCGCGGCCTTTAGTCGAGCCGTCCAGTCTTCTCTGCTGAGATGTTTGATTATCTGTTTAAGCGAAACGATCAAAAATCCCGTATGAAAACTGTCAATCCATGTTTGCGAACTGGCTTCACCATAAAGCCACGAGCCATCTTCCTGCTGCCGCGACAGCGTGTACGCAGTGGCGTGCTCTGCGGCCTCTCGATACTCATCGCTTCCGGTTAAGGTGTAAACGCGCGCGAGCAATTCGGCTGCGAGCAGGTTTACGTTATGCACTCGCGACTGATCGAGCGGCGTGTAACTGAACGAAAAGCCTTCGCTCGATTCGGTGCGGCGAATTCGATCAAGCAGAAAGCGACAACTGCTTACTGCGGTTTCGAGCGCCGTGCGGCTGCCTGTCTTCTCGTGCCAGTCTAAAAAGGCGTGCGCGACAAAGACCGTGCAAACTACGTTAGGCGTGCCACGCGGCGCAAAGAAAGTGCGCGATTGCCAGTCGAAGTTATACCCCCAGCAGGCTTCCGCGTATCCTTTGCTGCGAAGTTCGATGAGCTTATGAAATAAAAATCTCAAGTCCGTTTCAAAGCTGTCAGCCGTGTCGTCAAGCGCAAAGGATGCGCGATCTCGGACTTCGATTAAATCGAGCGGGAGCGCTTTGCCGCTGTTTTCGGCGAGCAGAATGATTGCGCGCGCCGAAAGGGCCAGCCCCTTTGGATTGAGGCTTTTGTTTATGCCCAGCAGCGGTCGCAAATTGAAAGGGCTGCGTTTGATGAGTTGAGTGAGGGCCGTTCTCGAAAACTTGTCTCTTATCGGAAGCCATCGAGCAAGTCGGCTGTTGAGTCCGTCGTATGGGTCATAGCCAGCCCACGCTTCGCTGCGACAGTAGCGCAGAAGTTTGACCAGAGCTTGTTCGCAAATACGAACAGTGTCAGTTTCCAAGGCAGCCCCTAAAAGCTAACCGCTTACTTTACAACTTCGATTGATATGCTCACGTCCACTGTCTGAGGGCGCAGGCACAATTGATCATTGCATGCTTGAATGGTGAGCTTTCCTTTGAGAGTATTGGCACCGGCATTCGGCAACGCGCGGGCGGTGAATCTGAGAACAACGCTGCCTTCAAATACCGACAATGGCTTTTCTGAAAACTCGAACTTCTGCATCTTTGCCTTCGGATACACAACCGGCGATACGACAAGTCCCGGCACTTTATCGAACTTCAACGCCGTCGCAACCAGATTTCTGTCATTTGGGCGATTCGAGTTGATGTGATAGCCGCTGTCAATATCGAGCACTACTTCTAATTTTGCGGCAGTCCCCTGCTTTACCGCGTAGCTGGATGCGCCCGGTCTGACTTTTACAACCGAAGACGAAGATTGAGCCTCAGCCTGCGCGCTCAAACCGGCCAGGAGCGCAAACAAAAATAATACCCTGATGAATTTCATGCGTTACCTCCCTATCAATTCATGCGCCGAGAACAGAATTCATGTCTAAAGCGACTGCCGCGCCGTCTTTCGCGCTTTCGATGACGGCAAACGATGCGAGGCTCGTTGCGACGAGCGATTCAAAACTGATCGGCGCTTGCGCGCGACCGCGCGCGGCTTCAAAGAACGCGCCTATTTCTGCGGCGTGGCCTTTGTCCTGAT
>DATEKX010000139.1:0-2917 GCA_035277165.1 Blastocatellia bacterium
AGCGACTGAAACGCTCAGAAATCTGAGCGCATGGCTCGCCGCGCCTGCGCCTATAGCAACCGAAGGGGCGCATCGCCGAGCTACACGCGACGACATCGAACGATTCCTTGCGCGACCCGACGCAACTCGCAAACAGACTGCGCCGCTTTCGCCTCCGCCGGGCGACCCGATTGGTTCAAGATCGCATAACGAGTAATAATGAAGCTCCGTAGGAGCGACCTTTGAATCAGAGGTCGCTCCTACGGAGCTACAGAATATATTCAGCCTTCTTTAACTATAGACAGGTCGTCCCTAACGGGACTGCAAAGACAGCCTCTCAGAACGAGTATTGAACTAACCCGCGAAGCAGGTGTCAGCATCTAGCCCACATCCTCGGATGTGGGGATGGCGGTTGACAATCTTGCATAAGCCCGTGAAGCGGGCGACAGCGGCACGATCTCTGCCGCCCGTTCCACGGGCTTATGCGCAATGGCTGCGGATAGTCCCACATCTAAGTATGTGGACTGGATGCTGACGCCTGCTCTCGCAGGCTGTTTGCGGATCGCTCTGCCATTTCAAAACACGCTCTAAACGGCAAAGAACTTTTTTTCAAGGGGTATATTGCGGTTCTAATCTTTTCCGGCCAGAGAGAGTTTCCATGCTCGGATGCGCCCGATGTTGCGCGCCTCGACTGGCTCCATCTCTTGAAATTTTGCCTGTGATTCTTCATCCAGCTTTTGAAAAAGCGCGTTACTGACCACAATCTCATCCGGCGCCGCGTTCGAGCTGAGACGGGCGGCAGTGTTGATGGAATCGGCTATAGCGCCCATGTGCGCTCGGCTGAACGGGCGCAACGACATGATGTTCAATTCGCCTATCGCCATGCCGATGTGACACCCGCCCGCGCTCTGAAGATGATCAATCTGTCGCTGCCATTCGTTCGAGACAGAGTTGCCGATGTCTACAAGCGCCTTTGCGCAGGAAAGCGCATCTTCGACATAACTTTCTTTGCGATCTAATACTCCAAACAGAGCCAGCACTCCATCTCCGAGAAATTGATAAAGCATTCCTCCATAACTGAGCACCTGATACCTGGCCTTTGAATAAAACGACGTGAGGACGTGACGAACAACATCGTCGTCGCGAGTATCGCGCACGTAACTGGAAAAACAACTGAGGTCTGCAAAGATGACTACGACAGATTTATATAATCCCGGAACCATAATCGTTCGCGGCGTCGAGTTGTCGGATTCACGCAGGCGACGCAGCACCCAGAACCCGAAATGCCAGATCAGTGATGATTGCAGAGGGTCGTTAGAGAAGGATTCGCCAAACGCATGCACGCCCTTAGCTCGATCAATCGCATTATGCAGTTCCGCGATCTCGCCTTCTGTCAGATTGTTTATTTCCAAATCGAATTGTTTGCTAATCAGGGAAAGCAGTTTTTCTTCGCCCCAAACTTCCAGGCTCAGGCCGGGTCTGAGACAAGCGCGTATATCGTTTTCGATCTCGCTCCAGTTATCGTAGCTTTCAGAGTCCACTACGAGGACTATCTTTGAAGCCTCCCGGTTGGCCTGTGTCGGGGTGCCATACTTTCGATTGATATGCCTGATGATTTTATCGGGCGGATAACCGTATTTTATCTCGACGAAATACGGCGCATTGCCGGGGACGCGGACTTCTATGTCGGCGAACGCGCCTGCAATACCCAAATAAACCTCTTGATTGATAAGAATGTCTTCGGGCTGAACACCGTCTTGCGCTACGTGTTGGAATCGCGACAGGTCACAACATATCTCCTCCAGAAATAATCGTAATTCCCTGAGATAGCTTTCGCCGTGTAAGGAGCTTTTTTTCATTGAAACATTCTCGACAAACTAATCACTTTTCGCGCTTTCCATTTCGCGAACGAATCCTATGTAATCCGTATAGGCTGGAGTCTCTCCTTCGGCTCGCACAGCCATCGCAACTTGTCCTCGATGATAGGCCGAATGCGTCAGGACGTGCGTCAATATGTCTCGATAAGATGTGCTGTACTGGATGCCTTTGCTGTTCTTGTACGTAGCGATGCGGTCGAGTTTCTCTTCTGTCAATTCATCCATCAGCGCGGCGAATTCCTTTTTGACTTCGAGCGCCAGAGCTTCGCATTCTTCAAGCGTCGTACCTTGCCAGAAGTCGAACCCTGTTGAATCCTGATCGGTTTGCAACCGTAACAACCATGTCTTTTCGGCAATCAGCAGGTGAGCAAGCGCGCGAACAGCTTTCGCGCTAGGTGTAGACGATTGTCTGAGCGAATCCATCATTTTGTTATTCGCCCATTCGTTGTAACTGAGCAACCCGCGTATCACATCCAGTGTTTGCATAACGCTCCTTGGCTCTCTGATTTATTTTTTAGCCTGCTCTATCTCATATTTGACTTTCAGATAGAGTGTGAATTGTACAACAGGCTCGATGACTACGGGGTTTATCACGTAATCGAAACCGTCGGCATTCAAAGCATTGAAGAAAAAAGTTCTGCTCTTGCGCGCGCCCTGAACCGTATATCTTTGCCGGTAGTAATCGCTGCTTATCTCCTCCGATTCATAAGCAGTGTAAGAATCGTACATTTCAGTGGGAAAGTATATGCTGGGCTTTTCGGCATAGACCTGAGCGGGCGATTGGAATCGGATGCCCAGGAGTTTTTCGTATCTCGCTTCTTTTTGCTTGATGACGCGCGCGGCCTCTTCTGTAAGCCGGTTTTGAATGCCGCTGGTATCTTTCACTATATAGTCTACTTTGATCAGGTCGAAGATTTTTGATCGCGACGCCGCGACCACCAGTTTATCCAGCAGCGCCTTGTCTTTATAGTGAATGGAAATATTCTTCTTTAATTCAAACCCGACCAGTTTTTCTTTAGCGACACCGGCTGCAACCTCATAGGCGTAAATCTTATTTTGCG
>DATEKX010000140.1:0-9928 GCA_035277165.1 Blastocatellia bacterium
AGGCAATGACAGAAATAAGTTTTTGAATAATTCAATCATCATCGAGCTTCGCTCGATCCGGGCAGGGACAAGCCCTGCCCCTACCTTATACGTGTTCTAATCCGGCTTTATCTTTTGTTTGAACTTCACACGGTTTAGTAATAATCTTTCCTACCTCGTCAAACACAATCGCATAGAGCTGAATAAAATGACATGGACTCAAGTTTATGATCCGTTCGGCGCGTGGTGGCTTTCAACCTTAGTTGCGGCGTTGCCTGTAGTGGTCTTGCTGGGGTTGCTGGCAATTTTTCGCGTCAAGCCACACTGGTCTGCGATGGCAGGAGCAGCAACGGCAATTGCTGCCGCGAGCCTGGCTTTCGGCATGCCGTGGAAGCTGTCATTTGCAAGCCTCGGCTACGGCGCAGCATTCGGCCTGCTGAAGATCGCATGGATAGTCGTCGCAGCGGTCTTCCTTTACGACATAACTGTCTATACGGGACAGTTCGACATAATGAAATCGTCCGTAGCGCGTATCACGGCAGATCGCAGGCTTCAAGCGCTGCTTGTCGCTTTCTGCTTCGGCGCGTTGATCGAAGGCGCTGCCGGGTTCGGCGCGCCCGTAGCCATCGCAGGCGCTTTCTTGATAGGGCTGGGCTTCAAGCCATTTCACGCAGCGGCGTTGAACTTGATAGCTAACACAGCGCCCGTAGCATGGGGCGCGATAGGCACGCCCGTTCATACGCTGGCGGCTGTGTCGGGACTGGCTGAACAAGACCTCAATGCGATGATAGGCCGCATACTTCCAATCACAGCGATCATAGTTCCCTTCTGGCTCGTGCGCGCGATGGTCGGCTGGCGCGAAACCTTTGAAGTGCTGCCCGCGATACTTGTCGTCGGAGTCTCGTTTGCCGCAACTCAATTCGTCTGGTCTAACTTCATTGACAGCAATCTTGTTGATATAGCGGGCGGCGTCGTGTCGCTGGTTGTAACGACTATCTTTCTTCGCTTCTGGCAGCCGCGCCGCATCTATAGATTCAAAGAAGAGACGGCAGACGATGAAGCGGCAACAGCACGAAACCAAACGCCGGTTAATAACACGGCTGGTCAAATCATGCGCGCGTGGATGCCTTTCATTATTCTGACGGTCTTTGTGTTGATGTGGGGATTGCCGTGGGTTAAGGCTTCGATGAATCGCTGGACTACGCCTGCTGCGAGTCGCGGAGGATGGGAAGTGCCCGCGCTGCACATGAGTGTTGCTCGCGCCGCGCCCGTTGTGGCCGCGCCTGCGCCCGAAGCCGCAAAGTTCGATTTCAACTGGCTGTCAGCAACCGGCACTGGTTGCTTTCTGGCAGCGATAGTCGCTGGTCTATTGCTCGGCGTATCGTTTGCCGAGCTTGCAAAGATATTCTGGCATACGCTTGTGCGAATGCGATTCGCGGTGCTTGCGATCTCTTTCATGCTTGGGTTGGGATTTGTGACGCGCTATTCCGGGATGGACGCAGTGATGGGGCTGGCATTCACGCGAACAGGCCCGATGTTTCCCTTCTTCGGAACATTTCTGGGATGGCTGGGCGTGGCGCTGACGGGCAGCGATACTTCATCGAACGCCTTGTTCGGAGGATTGCAGCGCATAACGGCAGAGCAACTTGGCTTGAGTCCCGTGTTGATGTGCGCGGCCAACAGCGCGGGCGGCGTGATGGGCAAAATGGTTGACGCGCAATCAATAGTCGTGGCGACTGCGGCAACGAATCAAGTAGGCAACGAAGGCTTGATCTTCAGATTTGTTGTGTGGCATTCGGTCGCGCTCGCTTCGATTGTCGGGTTAATAGTGCTGGCTTACGCATACCTCTTTCCGGGCGCAGTGCCGGGGCAGTAACTATTTCACTAGCAGTGCACAATGGATGAAAGCTTTATAGATTCGGGTTATGATGTCCGAACGGAGGTTTCTTCGGAATGGATTCGTTGACTACCGAAACGTTCGTCATCACACTGGCGGTTATAGGCGTCGTCATAATGGTATCGGCGCTGCTTTCCGGGTTGATCGAACGCAGCGGATTGCCGCAGGTCGCCGTCTTTCTCGGATTAGGCGCGGTGCTTGGCCCTTTAGGTCTGGGCGTACTTAATCTCTCGCTCGATTCCGCAGCGCTTCGCGTCGTCGCAACGCTGAGTCTCACCCTCGTGCTCTTCACAGATGCCGTTTCGCTCAACATCCCGGATGTGAAACGTCGCGCCACGCTGGCGCTGCGGTTACTTGGGCCGGGCACATTGTTTTCTGCCGCACTCATTGGTCTGGCAGGATGGTGGCTGCTCGATCTGTCTGTGGCAGGGGCGGCCATTCTGGGCGCTGCGCTGGCTTCAAGCGACCCCGTATTGCTGCGCGGAGTGCTGCGCCGCCGCGACATTCCTGCGGACGCGCGTCAGGCGTTGCAACTGGAGAGCGGGCTAAACGATGTAGTGCTGTTGCCGGTTGTGCTCATCGCGATGGTTTTTCTCAATCAAGAATCCACACTCGGAGGACTTGGCTTTGCCAAATTCGGTCTCAATCTGTTCATTCTCGGACCGGGCGCGGGAATACTTATCGGGCTTTTAGGAGTGGCGGCTTTAGACCTGATGAGGAAACGGCTCGGCGTGCGACGCGACTATGAATCGCTGTACTCGCTCGGCGTTGCGTTCACGGCCTTTGCCGCCGCAGAAGCCGTGCACGCCAGCGGGTTTATCGCAGCCTTCGCCGCAGGAATGACCATAGCGGCGCTCGACGTAGAGCTTTGCGACTGCTTTGTTGAATACGGCGAAGTGACCGCAGAGATGCTGTTGCTCTTTACGTTCGTGCTGTTAGGAAGCTCTTTGATCTGGAGCGGGCTTACGGTAATCAACGGGCCGACACTGTTATTCACAGCGATAACGTTGCTGATAAGAACGCCTGTTTATCTACTGTCGCTGTTAGGCTCGAACGTAGACATGCGCGGACGCCTGTTGATCGCGTGGTTCGGGCCGCGCGGGCTGAGTTCTTTGTTGCTAATTCTGTTGCCGGTCTTTGCAGGGCTGCCCGGCAGCAGCAATTTGTTTGCGATCTGTTCTCTTGTAGTGCTCGCGTCGGTCGTGCTTCACGGTGGCTCGCCTATGCTGCTGGCTAGAGCCGCTCGCAAACGCGCGATCAGAGAGAGCCTGCCGCCTGCCAGCCCTGAGCAAGCGAAGCCAGAAGAAGACGGCCAACATCTTGTGCCTGCAAAGATCGGAGCCGCTTCGTCCGATGGTAAGAACGTCGCAACCTGTTCGGATGACCCTGATGGAGTCTGTCATCTCGGCGTGGCTGGCGATGAGGTGCAAGTCGGTTCGCAGCGAATCACGATTGAAGAGTTACGCCGCCTATGGCAGGCTCGCGAGCCTGTCACAATCCTCGACGTGCGCAGAACGCGCACCCTCGAAGGTGAAACCTCTCAGGCAAAGGATGCTGTTCGTATGCCGCCCAATCATGTAATTGAGCGCGCGAAAGAACTCGGTCTGAAAAAGGAGGCGTGGCTTGTCGCCTACTGTGCCTGACCGAACGAAGAGACAAGCGCCCGTGTGGCGCAGGAACTCAGACAAGCCGGATGGAAAAAAGCACGCGCCCTGACGGGTGGATGGGCGGCATGGAAAGAAGCAGGTCTTCCGTTAGAGCCACGAGCGAAACCGGCAGAATCAGAAGCCTGATAGCAACATCACTTTTTAGCAAGGCGACGGGCAATCAACTCGTAGACCGAAGGATTGAACGCCAGCCCGACGTGCGTGCCTTTGACTTCAAAGTCAGCCTCGCAGTCATCGTGAACACAAACACGCCAATCCACTATCCCATCCGTCTTTGTGTAGATCGCCGATTGAAGAATCGAAGACGGAAAAGGCTTCTGCAAATCGGTAACGGCATTGCAATCGCAATAGCCCGTGTAGCAATCGGGCTGCTCGCGCCTACGTTCGCGCAGTATTCGCTCGCGCACGCGATCGGCCATCTGCAACACTATCGGATGAGAACGGATGCCGCGAAACGGAGAGCCTAAGGTGATGATTGATTGAACCAGTCCGGGATGTCGCGCGGCGGCAGAGCGAGCCAGCACTCCGCCCAGACTGTGTCCTATCAGATGCACTTTGCCGCCCGTTTCCGAAGCGGCAGATTTAATAGTATCAGAGAGTCGGCCAACCAACATATCAAGGCATTCGGCGTTCCAGCCTATGCGAGACATGTATGGCCGATAGTTGATGCGCCGCAGCCAGTAGTAGAGTTCTTGCAGATAGTGATCGGTTCCCAAAAAGCCGGGTATCACTATCACGGCAGAAGAGTCGCCGCGCGGAACGCCGAATCCGTAATAGACCGGCGAAGCGCGCAGGGCCATCCAATCAAGTCCCGCAAAGGACTCGCGCCAGATGGGCCGCGCTGCGGTTTTGCGTTCTCGGCTAAAGGAGTCAGAAGATGCAGTCATAGCGAAGGAGACTTCCAGATTATCAGTGATGATTTTTCTCCTCTGTTGTTAAACCTTAAAGCTAGCGTTTCCTACCTCGCGCTGCTTTCATGACTTGCGGTTTGATTTCGTCCACTCCGGCTGCCTTCCTTAGTTCAATGAAGGACTCGTCCAAAAACTCTTTGAGCCGTTCAACATCGGGCATCGCCTGCGTGTCAGAGGTCAGCCCGAAATAAAGTTTCTGGTCGTAGCTCATTATAGCGCAGCCGCACCCGACGGCATAGCCGACCGGCACATACGGATAATAAGCGATCATGCGTTTGCCCATCGCGTATAGCGGAACCTGCGGCCCCGGAACATTAGTCGAGACCATGTTGAAAGCAGGCAGCGGAGTCGTAGCCATCGCGCCGACCAGAGCTTGCACGCTTGCGGGCAGTATGCCCATCAAAGCTGAAAACAGGTTTAGACCTTCGGCCACGCGCGCATTCTTCATCGCAACGGTTTTGCTGTTGATATATTTGAAACGTTCGAGCGGGTCGCTCTGGTCAAGCGGTATTTCGACAGGCAGCATAGAGACGAGATTGCCGAGCGCCCCGCGTTGGTCTTCTCGTCTGAGGCTGACGGGCACCATCACTCGCAAGTTGCGCCCGTGCACTTGCTGGCCGTGCATCTCTACGTAACGAGACACTGCGCCCGATAGCACAGTCAGCACAACATCGTTGACCGTCCCGCCCAGCGCTGCGCGAATGGCTCGCGCTTCCGCAAAAGAGAACGTGCTCCATACCAGTTTGCGCTCGCCTGAGCATTGACGATTGAACGGCAGCAGCGGCGCTGGCACGGCAAGCGCAGGCAGCAATCGGCTCATATCAGGCGCAGATGCCCGCGCTTGCTCTGAGGTCAAGGACTGCGTCAGGTTCAACAATCCTGTTTGAAATTCCATCCAGCGGTTCATGCCTTCCTGCATCCCGCCAAGCAGCGCGTCAAAGAAACTGCGCGTGGCATCCGTGCGCGGTCGAGGCGGAGGCGGAGCGGATTCCTGTTTGGGCAAAGGCTGCGCGTCGGGAGAGATGTCTAAAACGATTTTGAGCAGATCAACTCCCGAAACGCCGTCCACCATGCAATGATGCACGCGCGCGATCATCGCCGTGCGCTTGTCGGAAAGCCCGTACACCAGATAGATGTCCCACAGCGGCTTGTTGCGATCCATCATCGGCGTAAAGATTCGTCCCGCGAGTTTAATCAACTCTTCTTCAGAGCCGGGCGCGTCAATCTGAATTCGGAAGACGTGATTTTTGATGTCGAAATTCTGGTCAAACTCCCACGTCGGGTGGCCGAGATTGAACGGGTCTGGAATTACTTTCTGCTGATAGCGCGGAAGCAGATGCATCTTCGAGCTTATGTTCTGCACGAATTTATCGAAAGGGATTTCGCCTTCAAAGATGCTCACGCTGCCGATGTGCATAGGCGATTCCTTCTTCTCGAAATAGAGAAAGGTCGCATCCATCGAAGTGAGTCGTGTATTGAGACTGGGCTGTGCCATTTATGATTCTCCGAACAGTGATCAGTGATTATCTTTTTTCAATCGTCATGCGCATGCCATGTTTCGGGCGCAACGTGATCAGCGGCTGCATCTTTACAGGGTGACCGGGCACAAGGCGCATCTTCCATTTTTGCGCCAGCGTTGCGATCAACAAAATGCCTTCCATCCATGCGAACTGTTCGCCTACGCACATGCGCGGGCCGCCGCCGAATGGGAAATAAGCGTACTTGGGCCGTTTGGCTTTTGCTTCCGGCGTCCACCTGTCGGGGTCGAATTTTTCAGGCTCCGAGTAATAACGCTCGTCGTGATGCATGACATATTGACTGAGCAGGATGATTGCACGGGCTGGCACATAATATTTGCCGACCTTGTAGCCGCTGACAGCGCGGCGGCCCATCACCCAAACCGGCGGATAAAGCCGCATCGCTTCCGTAAAGACTCTCTCTGTGTAAGTCAATTGCTCGACCGCATCAACTGTCGGCAATTTGCCTTGAAGCACTGAATCAATCTCTGCGTGCATCCGTGCTTCTACATCCGGGTTCTGAGACAGCAAATACCATGTCCATGTCAGAGCGTTGGCCGTTGTTTCGTGGCCCGCCAGAAAGAGCGTCATCACTTCATCGCGCAGTTGCTCGTCAGACATCCCGCCGCCATCGCCTTCCGTGTCCTGCGCCATCATCAGCATCGAAAGCAGGTCGCCGCGATCTTCGGTTGTTGCGTGCCGTTCTTCAATTATTCGATAGATAGTTTCATCCAGTCGCATCTTTGCCTGCTGGACGCGGCGATTTCTTGGAAGAGGCAGCTTATCCAAAACTTCTGTCAAAGGCGAGGAGAAAGTGGAAAACATCTCCAACACTTCGCCGAGCGCATGGCCGATCTCTTTCGCTTCGGTTTCAACATCCGCATCAAAAAGCGTCTTTGCCACAATCGCCAAAGTCAGGCTCATCATCTCCTGAGCTAAGTCGCGCGTCTCGCCTGCTTTCCACTGCTCGCCTCTGCGCCGAGCGTATTCGGCCATAATCTCGGCATAGCCTGCGATGCGCTGGCGATGAAACGCAGGTTGAGAGAGTCTTCGCTGTCGGCGATGAAAATTGCCTTCGCTCGTAAGCAGTCCTTTGCCCAGAACTTTCTTTGCGCGTTGCAGTCCACGCCCTTTCAAAAAATTCCAGTCGTGAGCCACGAGCACATTTTGTATGTAATCTGGATGGCTCAACAGGAATGTGTGTTGTGGGCCGAGTTTGAAATGCGCGACATCAGGATAATCACGCGCGACCTTCATCAGGAACTTGAGCGGGTCACGGCTGATCGCCATCAACTGGTCGCCGGGCGTTTTGCTTTTAGGGCCGGGCGCGTGCTCTTTTTTCTTTGCGGGTGAAGCTTTGGTTGCGCTTGCCATATCAACTCGCTTTCGTTTCTGTGCTTCAAATTTCTATCTGACCGTTAAATCAATCGCCGTTGTAAACGGTTGCTCGAAGTAACCGAAGAATCGCTGAACGTCGGCCACGCTTGCTCCGGTCACACGCACCTGGCCGGAAGTGAAAGCATTGGCGAAAGTCAATTCGCCGAGCAGAATCAGGTTCAACACGCGCTTGTCGAGCGTGAGCGTCGCGTCGGTCTTTTCCGGCATCCGTTCGTGAAACTGAGCTATGCCGCGACGGATTTCGAGCGCGCAATTTTCATTGATGTCGGGGAAGTTGAACCCCATCATCATCTTTACATCGAGCGCCTGCTCGGCCTTCAATCGAGTCGTGAATCCTTCGACCCACGCTTCAACTGAAAGCGCCGCTATTAAATCCGGCGAGCTTAAAACCTGACGGCTCGATTTCAGCGCGACAGCCGTGTCGAGCGTTCCTTCAAGCTCTCGCGCAGATACCAGATACCAGTTGCGCCAGTTGGTATTGATCTGCGCATAACCGAGCTTGCGAAAAGCATTGGCCTTAAGCCGTCGCGCCTCTTTGTCGTTGTGGTCAATGCGTATCAAATAAGTCGCAAGCTCTGCGGCCCATTGCGAATCTCCGCCGTCGTAAGCCTTGCGCGCTTCGGCCATCACGCGGTCGCGTCCTCCCATTAACGCTACGTGTCGCTTCGCAGATTCGACGCGAGGAATCGGGTCCAGTTCAACAGGGTCTCCGTCGAACCACCCGAGATAACCTTGATAGATTTGCCGCACTGAATGTTTGACCGTGCCGTAATACTGCCGAAGCCACGGCTTGAAATTGTCGAGATGAGGCGGGAGCTTGACTGTGTTCGCCAACTCGTCCGGTGTCAGCCCATGATTCATATATCGAATCGTCTGGTCGTGCACGAATTGAATGCCGTCGCGATACATTCGCAGCACTTCTTCGACTCTATCTGCGCCCGACGTTGGCTGGCCGTGCGCCGGAACCATGTGCTCTGCTTTGAAAGAACGCAGCACATCAATGCTTTTGAACCATTTGACCGGGTCGCGAAAACTTGTTCCGCGCAACGTGTGGATGTTTGGAAAGGCGGGCGCTTGAATGACCTCAGCCGACAACAAGACGCGATTTTGCGGAAGGAAAATCGCGATCTCGTCGGGCGCTTCGCTCGGCACATAGACCATCTGCATCCGTACTCCGGCGATGGTGACATCGAGCTTGTCATTAAAGGTCTTCGTCGGAGCGATAAAGGTAGCCACGCCACGCCTGACTGTTGGGCCGAGTCCCTGATTCATATCTTTGCGGTCATCTTCATCAAGAAAAGAACCGAACGAATAGCCTGACCTGATGCCCAGAATCGGCCCGATAGTCCCGCCCTGATTCTGAACGTTTTTCAGCAACGTCTCGTGAGCATAGATTGCGACCTTGCCCGATTTGACATCTTCTTCGGTCGTGTAAGCTTTCACACCGTTAATGTGATCCGGGTGAAAGTGCGTGTAGACGATGGCGACCACAGGCTTGCGGCTGATCTTCCTCAGTTCCGCCTCGACTTCGCGAGCGGCATCAATGCCCGTTCCCGTGTCAACGATAATGATGCCGTCGTCGCCTTCCACCATTATGGTGTTAGCCAAATCCCAACCGACTGCTGAATAGACATTGCCTGCAATCTTAAAAATCTTTTTATCGAATTGACGGCTATGCTCTTTGAGTTCAGGGTGGATGCTCGGTTTGACATCTTTCGCATCCTGCGCCCAAACGACTTGAGCCAGTAGAGTCACAACAGCTAATCCGACAAATGCTCTTTGACGCTTTGCTCTATTCATAAGCACTGTTTTATTCGGTCAAGCCTGTCACATCGTAAGACATCACAATCAAATCGTGCGTGCGATCCTGGCGATCCATCACGTAATCTGCGAGCAACGCTTCGGCTTTGAATCCTAATCGCTCGAAGACCTGCAAAGCTCCTCTTTGCTCGCTGGCCATGCGGGCCACGATTTTTTGCAATCCCAGTTCCTGAGCTATGGCGAAGACTTCGTTGGCTAAAATATTTCCCAGCCCGCGCCCGCGATGCTCGGGGCTTATCATCAACTGCATTTCGCCCAGATGGCGAGTCCACATCAATTCGTTCAGGCTCAAGGTGCCGTGCCCTATCAACTGGCCGTCCATTTCTGCCAGCACAGTGTTGACGCGGCCAGATTGAACGTTGCGCCCCCACTGATCAACAACCTCCGGCTTAGTGATGTCAACCGAGAGGAAGAGCAGATCGTCTTCGGGCAAAGACTGAGCGAAAGCGAGCAAGGCTTTCCCGTCTTCGGGTTTCATGAGGCGAATGGTGACTTGTTTATCGTTGACGCTGGTTGTCCACGGATAGGTTCGTTTCGAGACTGACTCTCTGCTCATCGTTATCTCCTATGTATTTTGCATTTTGAGATGGCATTCTAAAACAAGAATAAAGGATGAGCCAAAGATTTCTAATTTGAAATATCAAAAGTTATTTGAGAAGCTCCGTAGGAGCGACCTGTCTATAGTAGCAATCAAGCAATTGATTCGTAGCTCCGTAGGAGCGACCTGATAAATCAACA
>DATEKX010000141.1:0-8357 GCA_035277165.1 Blastocatellia bacterium
TATGCTGACGCCTGCGCGCAGGCTGTGGCATCTCAAAAACATGCTCCAAGTCTCGACAACCGAAGGGGTCGTTTATGAAAAGAGCTTGCTCATTGTTGCTTGCGTTTGTCTTGCCCGTGCTGCTTGTCACTGCTGAGGTAAAGCCGCCGGGCAACCTTGATCGCACTGCTGTTTACGAATCAGCGCGCAAAGCAGACAAATCGCTTGACGAGCTTCGCAAGCTGGTTCAATCGAAACTCGACGAGATGCGCGCGAGCGCAGAGCTTCCGGGCATCACTGTTGGATTCGTTCTCGCTGATGGCCGATCAGTCTCGGTGTCAGCGGGGCTTGCGGATGTCGAAAACAAAACGCCGCTTGCGCCCGATGATTTAATGCTCGCAGGCAGCATCGGGAAGACTTATTTCGCAGCCGTCACGCTTCAGCTTGTTCACGAAGGAAAACTCAAACTCGATGAAAAGATCGAACGTTGGCTTGGGCGCGAACCGTGGTTTAATCGGTTGCCCAACGCCAAAGACATAACGCTCAGAATGCTGATGAATCACACGAGCGGCATACCTGAGCATGTGCTTGACAAAGATTTCATCGCGGCAATGCGAGCCAATCCCGACCGCGTGTGGAAGCCTCAAGAACTGGTCGCGTATGTTCTGGACGCCAAGCCGCTGTTTCCCGCAGGGCAGGGTTGGTCTTACGCCGACACCAACTACATCGTTGTCGGCATCATCGTCGAGAAAGTTACCGGCAAAAATTTTTACGGTCAGGTCGAGAAGCGCATATTGAAACCGCTCGCGCTCAAACATACGCGGCCTTCCGTTTCGCGCACAATACCGGGATTGGTCACAGGGTATTCGAGGCCGGACAGTCCTTTCGGTTTTGCAGGGCGAACGATCATAGACGGCAAGTTCATCATCAATCCGCAGATGGAATGGACGGGCGGAGGATTCGTCTCGACCGCAGAAGACCTGGCGCGCTGGGCGAAGGCTTTGTACGAAGGCAAAGTGCTAAAGAAAGAGGCGCTCGATGAAATGCTCACTCCGGTCGAAGCCAGTGGTGGCCGAGGCGGCGGCAGCGGCAACAAGTACGGCCTTGCGGTTCAAATCAGACAAAGCGAATGGGGCGTGAGTTACGGGCACGGCGGCTGGTTTCCGGGTTACTTGTCAGAGATGGAATACTTTCCTGAACATAAAGTCGCCATCGCTGTTCAAGTCAACACGGACGCTTCTGCCAGCCCGAAGAAGAATCTCAGAGTCTACATTGCCGACATCGCGCGCATAGTCATGGGCGAAGCGACGAGCAGGAAAGCAGCCGTCGCTCGTTGATCTTCAAAGCAGATTTTGTCTGCGCGCGATTTCTAACACCAGTGGAACATATCAATTGCACAAGGGAATATTTGCATGAAAATCAAAGCGTGGTTGCTTGCCTCGATATTGATTGCTGTTAACTGCTTTGCGTTTGCTCAGACAGATACGGACAAAAAACAGGCAGGCAAAAATCAGGCAGTCGCATTCGTCGGCGTGAATGTTGTTCCGATGGATCGCGAGCGCATAATCGAAAACCAGACCGTCATCGTGCGCGACGGTCGCATCAGTGAAATAGGGTCTGCCGATAAAGTGAAAGCGCCCGCAGGCGCTTTGGTGATTCAGGCGAAAGGCAAATACCTGATGCCGGGACTGGCAGAGATGCATGGCCACCTGCCGCATCCTAATCTCGGCGAGCAGGTCGCAAATTCGTTCCTGCTGTTGTTCGTCGCAAACGGAGTGACGACGGTGCGCGGTATGTTCGGCTTTCCGAATCACCCGGCTTTGCGCGACCGTTTGAGTCGCGGCGAATTGCTCGGCCCCAGGCTCTACGTTGCCGGTCCTGCGTTGAGCGGCCAGAGCGTAAAGAGTCCCGAAGAGGGCGAACAAAAAGTGCGCGAATACAAGCAGGCGGGATTTGATCTTCTAAAAATCCACGAAGGTTTGTCGGTCGCAGCTTATGATAAGATCGTCGCCACAGCTAATCAATTGGGAATGCCTTTCGGCGGGCACATACCGAATGACGTTGGACTGCTGCACGCTTTGAAGTCGAAGCAGTCGTCAGTTGAACACCTCGACGGTTACATCGAAGCGTTGGAAGCGGACGATTCGCCAATTCGCAATGCTGACCCTGCGACGCGAGCGCAAAAGCTCATCTACAACCTCGATGAAAAAAAGATACCGATGCTTGTCGCTGCGACGATTCAAGCCGGAGCCTGGAATGCGCCGACGATGGAACTGTGGCAAACAATATTTTCGAGCGACAGCGCCGAATCGCTCAAGCAACAACGGCCCGAAGTTAAATACGTGCCAGTAGCGATGGTGAATCAGTGGGCGCAGCAGAAGACCAACCAGTTGCAAGCAGGCGATGACCCTAAAGGCGCGGCGCGATTGATCGAGATGCGGAACCGCGTATTGAAAGCGCTGCAAGAGGGCGGGGCAAAGATAATGCTCGGCTCTGATGCGCCGCAGCTTTTCAGTGTGCCGGGATTTTCACTGCACCGCGAGATGCAGGCGATGATTAAAGCGGGTTTGACGCCTTATCAAGTGCTGGAAGCAGGCACGCGCAATCCTGCGATTTACTTGAAAGCGGCTGGTGAGTTCGGCACGGTCGAAACAGGCAAGCGCGCGGACTTGATATTGTTGGAAGCCAATCCGCTGAAGGATGTCGCTAACGTAGCGAAGCGCGTAGGCGTGATGGTTAACGGGCGATGGCTTGCGGAAAGCGAGCTTCGCAAGATGCTCGACGATCTGGCCGCGTCGTATGCGGTGAACAAATAAAGCGGGCTGCCGTTTGTGCAGAACGGCAGAATGACGACCAAGTTGACCGGGGCCGCGTACAGTATTTAGAGAATGATAAGAAACTGGCTTCGCGGCCTCCGGCCCAACGTCGTGTTAGGCGCGACCTCAAATTCAGAGCCTTCCTCTTTTCGATACAGTTATCTATACCTTCCTTCTTGTACCACGAGAGCGTTTGGCCTTACCTGGCTCATACTCATAATCGAATAGCTGAGACGGTCGAACCCGCAGCACATCGCATAGTCTTTCTATAGTGTTTAAGCTAATCATAGTTGCCTTTTCTTGCCATAATCGCCTACAAGTTTCATAAGGCAACCCCGTCATCTGTGACAATGCATTAGGGTTCTCAATTCCTTCTCGCTGTGCAATCTCCCTGACTACCAGTCTAATCATGCCGCCGCACACTATCAAAGCTGGTATCGGGTATGCTAGGTATCTAACTGGCTGCTACTATGCTTGTGGTATATAGTCAGGGTATATGCTAACAATAGCTCACTCTATCTTACTAATATTGTGGTGATATTTCTCTTTTGATGATTGACGTATTACTACAATAATAGTAATATTCGAGCGTGATTGCTGACAAATATGGGGCTACAATGTGTATAGCAGATGATCTGGAATATGATGCTGAAAGCATGCTTACTGATGGAGAAACCTGGCTTGTATTTCTTGAGACAGCATTCCGCAAAGACTCAACCGGAGCAGATACTTTAGCCCATCTGCTATTTATCATTAAGGAGGCAATAGAGAGTGGCCCGGATGGGGTTAAGCGAGCAGTTATTACACTTTCGTATGGACTCAAGCTGGTTTACCAGTATACAGACGAACATAAGCTTGCACTCAAGCTGTACTTGCAATACCTGACAGGACATCTAAGGCCGCAAGATGAGCCGCTTACTCTGTTGGATAGCGCGATAGAAAGAGGAGCAATTGATATAGAGCAAGCACACAAAAAGAGAAGAACTGTTAAGAACAAGCATTCTGGCAAGAGTAGAATTTCAAATAGAAGATGATGACCACATTCTACTGTCAATAGAGCCTGTGCACCGATTTTATCAGGGCCATTCAGTCTTGCTCACATGAAAACTGAATGGCCCTTCGGAATACGGTTAGATGAAGCAGGCCACTGACACTACTTCGCCAGCAAACTTCTCAGCATCCAGGCCGTCTTCTCGTGCACTTGCATGCGCTGCGTCAGCAGGTCTGCTGTCGGTTCATCGCTTGCCTTATCCACAACAGGAAACACGCTTCGAGCGGTGCGAACGACCGCCTCCTGGCCTTCGACCAGCTTGCGAATCATGTCCTCAGCGTTTAACTCGCCTTCCTCTTCGCCTATCGAAGACAGCTTTGAAAACTCTTTATAAGTTCCGGGAGCCGGAAAGCCCAGCGCGCGGATTCGCTCTGCTATTTGATCCACGGCCAATGCAAGCTCATTGTATTGCTGCTCAAACATCAGATGCAGCGTTTGAAACATCGGGCCTGTCACATTCCAGTGGAAGTTGTGTGTCTTGAGGTACAACGTGTAAGTATCGGCCAGCAACTTGGAAAGCCCTTGCGCGATTTCGCGGCGATCCTTTTCCTCGATTCCAATATCTATCGGTAACGTCTTCTTCATCTGGGCGGCAACGTTCTTAGCCATAAATTTAGAAGTCCTTTTCTTGAAAATAATTTAGGCTCACAGCGCGTTGTCCACTCTTGAAATTATAACGACTCATTTGATGAAAGGGGAGAGCCTGCGGTTCCGCACCTGATCACTAATTAACCAGACAGGATTATCTTTCTTCCTTGCTCGCCTTGATAATTCTGTAAATGGCATAGACGCCCGGTATCATCGGCAAGATCGCTGTATACAGACCGGAAAAATAATACCCTCCGGTGGCTTTGAAATAGTAGTTCGGCATGTTTGCGATGAAAGCTCCGTTTGAAACGGTTTGAGAGATTGTTTCCGGCGTCTCTGGATGAATCGCCGGTTTTAATAATGGGAAGATGAAGTGTGTGAATTCTGCTACTCCGGGGCCAATGAAAATGAACCATGCTAAAAAGCCAGCAAAGGGGATTCGATAATAAAGCCCTAGCGCGGTTAACGTGTAAAGAATAGGGCCAATGAAAGTGAAGATAAGCAAAAAAGACCTTTCCGACCAACTGATGTCAAAGAGGCGGCTCATGGCTGGGCCAAAGCTCGTTAAGTATTCTTCAATCATGTGGACTTCCAAAGCCGCCACTGTAATTAAGAAAAGCGGGAGTATGATCTGCGGGTCAACCGGGTTTCGCAGGTAAGTTCTATACCACATCGCCATGCCCACAGCTCCAGACCCTCCGACAATAACAACGGGTGGCAATCCGATTTTTATGTACCCAATCGACATTGCGACCACGATGAATATCGCTGCTATAATCAGGTTTACAATTTGAACTCGTTTACTCGTTTCCATCTATATTCTTAGAATAATCGAGCTTCACGTTCCTAGACAACGCGCCGCGAGTGAGTTATCGTCTGCCGAATCTGGTTTCAGATTTAATTCAGGTGTGAAAGGTAGAGCATGGAACTTCGTGACAAAGTTGTAATCGTGACCGGCGCGGCTACCGGCATCGGGCGGGCGCTGTGTCGTCGCTTCGCAGCAGAAAACGCACGCGCCGTTTTTGTCGCGGACATTGACGGCGATGGAGCCGCGAGCGTGGCTCAAGAGATAAATGGACTGGCTGTGACTGTGGATGTCAGCAACGAGGCGGACATCATCAATCTGGTCGCAAAGGCGAACGAGCGTTATGGACAGATTGATCTCTTCTGTTCGAACGCTGGCATCGGAGTAGACGGCGGCGCGGAAGCCAGCGACGCGGATTGGCAACGCATCTGGCAGATAAACTTCATGGCTCATGTTTATGCAGCGCGAGCCGTGCTGCCTCAGATGCTCGAACGAGGCGAAGGATACCTTTTGCAAACAGCGTCGGCTGCCGGATTGCTCACGCAGGTCGGCTCTGCGCCATACTCTGTTACGAAGCACGCGGCTGTCTCTTTTGCCGAATGGCTCGCGATTACTCACGGCGAACAGGGAATCCGGGTCTCTTGTTTATGTCCGCAGGGAGTTCGCACGAATATGCTCGAACGAGCAAGGGGCGGCGCTTTTCTGCGCGACGGCGCGCTTGATCCCGAACAGGTGGCTGAAACGGTCGTCGCGGGGATTCGCGATGAGCGATTTCTCATCCTGCCGCACCCGGAAGTTGCCGAATACTTTCGCCGCAAAGCAGACGATTACGACCGCTGGATTAGAGGTATGCAACGGCTACAGGCGAAAGTTCAAACGATGATAGAACAAGACTGATGAAAAGACTCGGCAATGAAAAGTCATTGCCGAGTCAAGATCACCAGTCTATTGCCGCAAGGTCAATTCTGCTTTGTTGTTTGCGCTTTCTCTCTCTCCTCTTTCACTTGCTGCATTGTTTCGCCGTGACGCGACCACTTGATGCCGCGCTCTTCTGGTTTATTGAAAGCATCAGGATGCAGATAGAAACCGCGCTCTCGTTCAGGCTTTATCTCTTCTACGGGAATGCGATGCTTGTTTGCATAAGCGTCCTTGCGAATGCCTGTCACCTGCCACGATACTTCAACACCCGGCGCACTGGTCTTGATTGCGAAGCGGTTGTCCTTCATCTTCTCTGCGACAATCGCCTGCGCGAATATGCCAACGACTGTAAGCTGATAGCGGAAGTCTTTGTTCAATGCCTGGAACCAGTCAGGCAGTGTGACTATAGCATCGCCGTTCGCGTCCGTCGTGATGTTGCCGTTATAGATGTTCATCATATCGGGCGATTCAACAAAGGAGTGATAGAGATATTTGTTCTCAGGATCGAGCGGGTGATCTATCTTGAACGAGCCGCCTCCTTTTGCAAGATTGCCCGATATTTCGACATCACCCAGAAACTCGCCTGCCAGTCCAGCAGTAGCCCCGCTCGCGCCGCCGCCCGGAATGGCTATCATTCCTCTGCCGCCTTTTTTACCCGCGCCGACTCCCAGCGCGCCTACGGCAAATAACCCGTCACCGCCGTTGCCAGCGGTGCTGACGCCGCCGATCAGAGACCCGCCCGTGCCGCCATTGCCATTGGTGGCCGAACCGCCAAAGCCGACAATGCCAACGCCGCCGGGAGTCATAGTGCCGCTGGGGCCGCCGCTGCCGCCGAGCGCCAGCAAGCCTGTTCCTCCACCTATGGTGGCGTTGGCGGTGCCGCCTACGCCGAATAGACTGGGGCCTCCTGCGGCGGTGTTTGTAACCGTGATGACGCCATTCCCATTATCCACAGGGCCGGTTAATATGAGCGGGATGGCTACGCGCAGAGGCGATGCAATTGTGCCGTCGCCCGCAAGCGTTCCGTCGTGCGCTACTGTTAATAACGCATTTGCCGCCGAAGTCGTCTGCACGGTGCCGTCAGGGAATTTCAAGCCGCCGAGTGTTATTTCAATCATCCCTTGCACGGTAAGCTGCGAAGTGGGAGTCACAGTGCCTATACCGATTTTGCCGAACTTGTCTTCAAAGATGTTTGAATCGCCGAGCAATGTGGAGTTCGTCCATTTGGCAATGCGACCCGTAGTGCCGCCGGAAGCTGCGGTTTGAGATGAGTCGCTCGCGACAGATTTGTTCTTTTTATCGAGTTTGGTTGATTGAGCCGAGGCCGGACTATAGAGCGCGGCCATCAAAACTAATAAACATACAATCTTTTTCATCTGTAAATTCCTCCAAAGGTGATTAGCATTGATTCAAAGTAAAGAGTTTGATTTGCTCGCGAGTCATATCAAGCAGTGAGGAAGGGCGCGAGTTTGATATGACTGACCGAGCGCGCGTGAGGTTCGCTTTAATCTCTAGTCCACAACTTCACTTTGATAAGACAGATCGGGAAAAGTATTTCAGCGATCAGCCGAAGATGTTTGATCGAGGGTAGTATTGTTTGCGGATTTGATATGGATTATTTATCGTCAGCGTTTGCCATCCAGGTTAGCCCACTCGCCCGACTGGATGAAGCTGGCCCAATAAAAGGGATGCTCGCGCTCTTTGCGCTTCAACATATTGAGTTGCACTTGCCTGAGAGCCGCATTACGCCCCTGTCCCTCTCTCAAGCCCGTGTAATAAGCAGTCATCATCTCGCGTGTGACGTAATCGCTGACGGGCCACAGGCTCATGACGAGCGATTCTGTACCGGCCAGGACGAAAGCGCGACGCAGACCATAAACGCCTTCGCCGTTTTTGACTTCGCCCAGTCCAGTGTCGCAAGCCGAAAGCGTCACCAGTTTGGTTCCCCACAGGTTCAAGCCCGATGCCTCCATGGCCGTCAATATGCCGTCGTCATCGCCGTTCTTGTGCAGGTTCGCGCCTGCAAGCGCAAGCCCTGATCGCAGTAACGGATTCGCTACCTTTGCGCTTGCGCTGATGGCTCGTGTGCTTTGGATGTTTGTGCCTGCGGCAGAAGAAACCAAGCCGTTCGTCAAAAAGAATCCGTGTGTGGCGATGTGAAGAAGGCGCGGCGCGGAAACTTGCTTGAGCGCGGATTCGG
>DATEKX010000142.1:0-4869 GCA_035277165.1 Blastocatellia bacterium
TCGCGCGCCCGCGCTCGAAGAGCTTTATAACAACGGGCCTCATCCGGGCAATGCGGCTTTCGAGATAGGCGATGCGACGCTCAAGCGCGAGCGCGGCGACGGGTTGGACGTGTCGCTCCGGCATTCATCAAACAGGATACGAGCCGAAGCGAATTTCTTCTATTACAGGTTCAGAGATTTTATCTTCCTGGCTCCGACAGGAGAGGTGGAAGAGGGTCTGCTCGTAGCCGAGTACTCGCAAGACAACGCCCGTTACACAGGCGCAGAAGCGAAGTTCGATGTTGGAGTTCATCCGAATTTCTGGATAACGTCAGGGCTTGATTACGTCAACGCGAAGTTGATAGACGCGAACACGCCGCTTCCGCGCATACCGCCGTTGCGCGGTCGTTTGGGATTTGAAGCTACGTACAAAAATTTTCGATTCGCGCCCGAAGTGGTTATGTCGAAGGATCAGGATAAGTTGTTCCCGACAGAAACGCGGACAGCCGGATACGCAATCTTCAACGCGACGGCTTCTTACACCATCGCGCAACAGCATCTTGCGCAGATCATCTCGCTGAACGCTTTCAATCTGGGCGACCGGCTTTATCTCAATCACCTGTCGTTCATAAAAGATTTCGCGCCGGAGATAGGTCGCGGCGTGCGGCTTACTTACACGTTGCGATTTTTCTAAAAGACTGTTTAGAAATGAAGCTCCGTAGGAGCGACCTGTTGATTCAGAGGTCGCTCCTACGGAGCTATTGTAACCGCTTCAAAAACCAATCCGCATTCAACTCAAAAAGTATTATCATACGAACTTATGGAACTGCTCGAAGAGGTTGAAGCTTACAGAGATCACGCATGGCGACGAACGCCCGAATTACATGTAGAGACGGCCATCGAAGCCGAACAGTTGATCGAAAGCGCAGGTTTCTGCGCCGCGATGACCGACGCCAGACGAGGCGGGCCTTCGCTTTACGTCGCCGTGTGCGGGCGGCGCGATGCCTATATGCCGCGCAACGTACAGAAAGACCCCGAAGCGAGCCTCGCGTGGATCACCAAAGATGAAGTGATGCGGCGCGGGCGCGTTTACTATGCGAAACTTGCGCGCGGACGTTCAACCTTCGTAGCCGTTCGACTGATCCCTTATTTCAATGCCCTCTGGGGCGTGCCTCGAAAACAGGAATCCGCAAAGCTTTCGCCTGACGCTCGCGCTGTGTTGAAAGTTCTTCGCAGCGAATGGGAGATGGCGACTAAAGATTTGCGCTCGGAATCAGGCGTGACGGATCGCGCTCGATTCACAAAAGCGATTGATGAATTGCAGCGCACGATGAAAGTGATTCCGGGCGAAGTCCTCTACGAGCCGTGGTTCACTTATATCTGGATGCTTGCGGAATCGCGCTTTGCAAAAGAGCTGTCGGTGAAGGTGAAACGCGAAGAAGCGCTCAGTGAAATAGCGCGAGCTTTTTTGAATGGCGCGGGTCTGACTGTGCGCGGCGAGCTTGCGCGAGTGACGGGACTGTCGCGGCCCGAAGCAGGATTGGGCAATCGCGCGCTCGTACGGGAGGGGTACGCTGAGCGCGTCAGCGATGGCGTTTATCGTTTGATTGACTTTGAAAAGCGATTGAAGAGTTTCACGGGCGAATAACGATTCGGTTAACTTTCAGGCTCCCATTTGTATTCCATGTACCTCGCGGTTTTTTGCGCAACATCACGACCAAGCAATCTGTCTACGACGTGAAGCGCGGCGTCAATGCCTGCCGATACTCCAGCCGCTGTGACGACCTTGCCGTTGTCAACAAATCTTCGATTCTCGCGCACAGTTGTTTTTGGAGCTTGCTGCTTCAACGATTCGATTGCGCTCCAATGCGTGGTCGCTTCTTTCCCGTCGAGCAGTCCCGATTCGACCAGAAGAAAAGCGCCCGTGCAGACGCTCATCATAACTTCTGCGCGCTCCGAAGACTTCTTGATCCACTCGATCACTTTTGAATTAGCCAGCGGCACATCGGTTCTTCCGCCCGGCAATACGATTATGTCGGGCGGCGGACAATTCGCAAACGTATACTGCGGTCTGATTGTTACGAATCTCTGGCTGGTGATTTCTTCAGCCGTTGCGGCGACCGTGTAAACATTGAAAGCCTCGCTGCGACCTGCAGAGGCGAAGACTTCGCCGGGGCCTGAAAAATCCAGCAGCTCGACGCCTTCGTGTATGAAGATGGCAACGTTTCTTTTTGCGTTCAACGGTCGCGTGCGGTCGCGCGCAACCACTCCTTTTGCGTCGCTGGCATCTAGGGATTCGGAACGGAAGCCTCCGATCAGTAAGGACGAAGTGAGGACGATCATAGCCATAACGCCCAACACGGCAAATGCAAAAAACAACTTCTTCACGACGATCTCTCCTTACTTGATCAATTGCTTCACAGCAGACGCAATCGCATCGGGTCTGTCCGTATGTTTGAAGCGAGACTTGACCTCGCCGCCTTGATCTATCAGGTAAACGTAAGTCGAGTGATTGATATGATAGCCCATAGCCGAATCCGATTTTTCTATCTCGTAACTCGCGCCGTACTGTTCAACCACTCGATCAATCTCTTCTTTCTTTCCTGTCAGCCCCACAGCAGAAATCGAAAAGTACTCAAGGTATTTCTTCAGAGCCGCTGACGTATCGCGCGCAGGATCAACGCTCACAAAAACGGGCAATACATGTTTCCAGTCCGCGCCCAGAGTTTTTGATACGCTCTTGAGTTTGACCATCATCGTCGGGCAGGCATCGGCGCACGAGGTGTACCCAAAGAACAGCAAAACGATCTTTCCTCGTTGCCCACTCAACTGAAAGCGATTGCCGTTCTGGTCGGTAAGCGAGAAATCTCCGCCGATGCCGCCGGGTTGAGCCGTCCCGTTCAAGCACAGATACAGGAGCGCGATTGTAGCGACAAGCATATGTTTGCGTGATGATGTTTTACGAATCATTGTTATGGCCTCAGTTTCCCATTGCTTCGCGTTTTCTGACGGGGACGCGAATGGTCTTCTGGACGGAATTGGCAAATTGCAATGTGACGGTTATCTCATCGCCCTGCTTGATCTCTTTGTTCAGACCGATCAGCATGAGGTGAAAACCCGAAGGTCTTAATTCCGCTTTGCCTTCTCCGGGAACAGAGATCAGATCAACCTTGCTCATTCGCATCACTTCATCGACGGTCTCCATCTTGTGAAGCTCAACCACATTGGCAATGTCGGTTTTGGCCGACACCAGTTCGGTCGCAACAGCGCCCTGATTTTCTATGACCATGAATGCAGCCGTGAGCTTTTGCGATGGCGGGCCTTCCTGTATCCATGCGTCTCGAATAATTAACTTGTTCGGGTCAGTCGGATTGGCAGCGACTGTTTGTTTTGCATCACTGCGGACGACTTTCGCGGTAAACAGAAATTTGTTTTTCTCTCCGATTAGAGGTTGAAGGCTGGCCGAACCGTTCCATTGCCTGCCGTTCTCGTCCGTGAATTTCCAGAGGCTCATCGTTTCGTTTTGATTTCCAGAGTCCTGCTTGACCCACTTGCCTTCGGTCTCGAACGACTTGTTGATTAGCTCAAGAGCTTCTTTGGCAGAAGGCATCTTGAAGACTAAATACCTGTTCTCCCAATACTCCGTGTTGCCTTCTCTATTCAAAATGATCCTGCCAAGACCGTTGAACGCAAAAGCCAGGTATTTGTCGGCGAGGGCAGGGCGAACGAACCCTCCTTCAGGATGCCAGTCGTACTCTATGCCGAGCGCGATGCCTTGAGCGCGGCCTCGTCCGAGAAGTCTTGAAATGACATGAAGCGACCCGTCTATGCCTGACGAAAGCCCGCCGGTCGTGATTATCTTGCCGTTGTCAACGAAACGTTTATCGTAAACAACTTTGATATTGGGCGCGGCTGCGGCAAGCCCATCAATGAGCGGCGCAGTAGTGGTTGCAGTCAGTCCGTTGAGCAGACCGGCTTTGGCAAGGATGTAAGCTCCGTTGCAGACCGAAAGAACGATTTCAGATTTTTCCGCCGTTTCTCGAACCCATTTCAGCGCTTTCTGATCGCTTTGCGTATTGAGAACTCCTCCGCCCGGCACGACTAAAATGTCCGGCTTCGGATTGTTTTCGACCGTGTAGTTAGGCACTACCTTCATCCCCATAGCTGTTGTGATCGGGTCGGCCTTCAAGGCAACCGTATAGACATCAAACCCTGCCTGACCGAACACTTCCCACGGGCCTGTGTAATCAATGATCTGCACTCCGTCGAAAACCAGTATGGCAACTTTGCGCCGCTGCGCGGCAGGCTGGTTTGCCGCAGGCATAGGGCGCGCGGCATCGCTCCCTTTTTCGACCAGCTTCATTCCGCACGTAGGACAGACACCGGGCTTATCGAAAACATCGTCGTCTTTATCGCAGCCGCACGGCGGGCAAACATATTCTTTTTTGTCAGCGCTCTGACTGGCAAAGACAGAAACAGGTTGAAGCGAGTTGAAAACCACTGACAGAAATATTGCTAATAACACCAGCGCAAAACGATTATTGATTCTTTTCATTATGATTCACTCCTGCCGTGACAGACTGCTTACACACGGCCATCCATCAACGCGCAATCTGATTGAATTGCGCGTTATCGCATTGGGCACGATTATTGTTTTGAATAGATGAGTCCGCCTGAAAGCCTTATCTGGTCATTCGCTTCTGAGCGCAATCATCGGGTCTATGGTCGTCACTCGCCGCGCAGGAATAAAGCACGACAATGCGGCAACGGCGATCAGCACTGTGCCAACCGCAAGGAAGGTGACGGGGTCGGTCGGTTCAACCGAATAGAGCAGAGAAGTCATTAATCGAGTCAATCCGAGCGCCCCCACTACGCCAAGCCCAAGACCTG
>DATEKX010000143.1:0-2648 GCA_035277165.1 Blastocatellia bacterium
GACCCGACTCTGCTGTTTACAAACGCGGGCATGAATCAATTCAAAGACGTTTTCCTCGGGCACGAAAAACGCGATTATAAACGCGCCGTCTCGTCTCAGAAATGTGTTCGAGCGGGCGGCAAACATAACGATCTGGACGAAGTTGGCCGAACGGCTCGCCATCATACATTCTTCGAAATGCTCGGCAATTTCTCGTTCGGCGATTACTTTAAGAAAGAAGCTATCTATTTTGCGTGGGACTTGCTCGTCAACGAATTCGGGCTTGACCCTGAGCGTCTGTGGTTCAGCATATTTGAAGGCGATCAGGAGGTCGGAGCCGATGAAGAAGCGGCGCGTTACTGGGAACAGGTGGGCGCGCCGCCTGAGCGAATACTGCGATTTGGTCGCAAAGACAACTTCTGGCAGATGGGCGAAACAGGCCCCTGCGGGCCTTGTTCGGAGATTCACTACTATCAGGGCGAGCACCCCGAAGACCCTCAGTTCAATCGCGCCGATCTTGTGAACGGGCCGGGCGATACGACAATGGAGATATGGAACCTCGTCTTCATGCAGTTCAATCGCTCGAAGGTCGGCGAGAATGAATACAAACTTGATCCGCTGCCCGCGCCTTCTGTTGATACGGGCATGGGGCTTGAACGACTTGCCGCTGTGCTTCAAGGCGTGAAATCGAATTACGATACTGACCTCATCAAACCGATCATTGATTTCATCGCTGATCTGGCGGGCAAACAGTACGTCTACGATTCAGATGAAGGCATGTCAATGCGAGTGATCGCAGACCACGCGCGCACAACAGCTTTTGCGATTGCGGACGGCATCTCGCCCGGCAACGTCGGAAGAAATTACGTGCTGCGCAAAATCATGCGCCGCGCAATTTATCACGGCGTAAAAGGACTCGGTTTGAAATCGCCGTTCTTCAACAAGGTCACAGACTTTGTTGTTCACTTGATGGGCGAGCCGTACCCTGAACTAATCCATTCACGTTCGTCAATCGAACAGACAGTGCGCGGCGAAGAACAGCGATTCAGTCGCATACTCAACGTGGGCGAGCCGAGACTTGCGGAACTGTTCGAGCGTTACGCTCCGGCGGTGCCGCCAATAATCGAGCTTGCCCGGACTTACGACACGTATGGCGTTCCGCGCGATTTGATTCGCGTCGTGCTCGGCCAGCACGGCACTGAAATAGAAGAAGATTTGTTCAACGAACAATTCGATGAAGCATTGCGCGAGATTCAACAACAGACCGGCGCTTCGATGGCCGAAGCGACATCAGCGCGTCGCACGCGAGAGATCTACTCAAAAGTGGCTGCGCGACTGGCGCGCACAGCGTTTACCGGCTATCAGGAAACAGAGACCGCTAACGCCGAAGTGATTGCGATCATCGTCGGCGACGAAGAGCGATCTACTCTGACGGCAGGCGAAACGGGCGAAGTCATACTTGATCGCACGCCGTTTTATTCGGAATCGGGCGGGCAAATCGGCGACAACGGTGTGCTTGAAAGTGAGAACGCGCTTGCAACTGTTGAAGACGTTTACTCGGTCGTGACCGGCTATAATCTTCACAAAACGAAAATCGAGCGAGGCGAAATCCGGGTGGGCGACCGTATCACAGCGCGAGTTGACGCGGAGCGTCGCCGTCGCATCAAGGCTAATCACACGGGCACACACCTGTTGCATGCAGCGCTCAGAGAAGTGCTCGGCCCGCACGTCAAGCAGGCGGGATCGCTGGTCGCGCCTGATCGTTTGCGATTCGACTTCACGCACTACGCGCCGATGTCTGAAGAAGAGATTGCAGAGATAGAGCGGCTGGTCAACACAGAGGTATTGCAGAATCGCGCTGTCGAGACTGAACTCAAACCGCTCGAAGAAGCGTTAAGCTCAGGGGCGATGGCATTGTTCGGAGAGAAGTACGCTTCGGAAGTTCGTGTGGTCAGCGTGCCGGGATTTTCAACCGAACTATGCGGCGGCACGCACGTTCACGCGACCGGAGACATAGGCCCGTTTAAGATCACAAGCGATCAATCAATCGCAGCGGGCGTGCGCCGCCTTGAAGCCATCACGGCTGATGCGGCAGTCGCTCGACTGCAAACCGATGAACAGATCATCAAACAATTGAGCGACCGCTTGAAGACAAAAGCTGAAGAGATTCCTGTGCAAGTTGATAAGCTAATCGAGCAGGTGCGTCGTTACGAACGCGAGCTTGAGCAGTTGAAATTGAAGATGGCGCAGTCGGAAGCTTCGGAAGCTGTTGAAAGCGCGCGCGAGGTCGGAGGCGTTCGCGTGCTCGCTCGCCGCGTGTCGGATTTGGACGCGAACGGAATGCGCCAGCTTGCCGACGCGCTCTCGCAAAAACTCAAGTCAGGCGTAGTCGTGCTGGGGCAGGCGAACAACGGCAAAGCGTCGCTCATAGCTCGCGTGACGGATGATTTGACTAAGCGATTGAACGCGGGCCAGATCATACGCGAAGTATCTGCGGTTGTCGGCGGCAAAGGCGGCGGCAAAGCCGATATGGCAACAGGCGGCGGAACCGCGCCCGAAAAGTTAGACGAAGCGCTCGCTGCAAGCTACGAGATGGTCGGGCGAATGCTGGACGCGAATTAGACAATAAACACACTGTAAAAACGACGAGGCTCACAATTTGATTGTGA
>DATEKX010000144.1:0-8512 GCA_035277165.1 Blastocatellia bacterium
TGAGCGCCGCGCGAAGCCCGAGCGCGAATGCGGGCGTGTCGGTTCCAAGCTCGCGCTGGTTGATCGTTGATTTCTTATGTGAATGCAGGAATTCAATCGGGTCTTCAATGGTGACGATGTGATAGCTGTGTTCCTGATTGACCTTGTCTATGATGGCGGCAAGCGTCGAAGACTTGCCCGAACCCGTCGGCCCCGTCAACAGCACTATGCCGTTTTTGAGTTCCGATATTTCGCCGAGCTGCGGCGGCAGCGCAAGGCTCGCGATGGTTGGAACGCTCGTGGGAATCACGCGCATCACTATCGAAATCGAGCCACGCTGTTTGAAGATATTGACGCGGAAGCGGACGCGGCTCGGAATCGCATAGCTAATGTCTGTCGAGCCGGTTTGAATGAAGCGACGCGCGGCATCGGTGTTTCCTTCAAGCAACGACATAGCTATGATTTCGGTCTGGTAAGGCATGAGCGTGCGCAGCCCTTTGACATCAACAGGTGTCAGCTTGCCGTTGATTTCGACCTGCGGTGGGCGACCTACGGAAAAATTCAAATCCGAGATGTTATCGGCGACCGACAGCATTTTATCGAGAACCGGCGTGAGGTCGAAGAAACTCATCCTTGTCTCCTGATTGATTTCGATTTTATTAGAGCGGACTGCATTCGCGTTTAACGATGTTGGCTATCTTGCGCAACATCCGTTCGCAATTCGACATACTGCGACGTAAGCCATATTTTGCGGGGTCTTTAAATCGAGGTAGGGGCACAGCTTGGAACTTCGCAGGCACTGGGGTTGCAGGCAACCACAAGATACGATAATAGAAAACGAAGCGCAATACTATTTTATCGAAAGAACCGGAATGAATAGAAATGACGCTGGATGATTTGATGAAGTCATGGACGTGGAGGCAGATTCCGGGTTGTCCGGGCCGCTACGTTCTGCGCGAAGCAAGCCCATACTTAAGCCTTGAAGCGCTTCTCGGGCCTGAAGCTCACGCTATAGAGTTTCGAGTGAAAGCCGCAAAAGATGCTGTTCTGGTCGTCAGCCTGGATCGCGGAGGTATGATTTCGTACAAGCGAGATGACGGGTCGTTTCTTCACACGCTCAATACGGAAGAAGGCTTTGAGCGAAAGCTTAAGCAGCTTGGGATAGATTTGCGGTTATAAATTAAAGAGCGAGGATTTGAAATATCGAATTTCAAATCCTCGCTCTCAAACGAAACAAGCAATCTAGCGCGCTTGCGTGCGCTCTGTGCGAATGACCATCTCTGTGCCCGGCTCAAGAAGCAGGTTTTTGCTCCCATCCAGGTAGACAGTGCCGACTCCAGCGCCGCCGCCGATTACTGCTCCAAGCACAGCGCCTTTCACGCCGCCTGCTATTCCACCTATGATGGCTCCAGCAGCCGCGCCGACTCCGCCGCGCACTTGAGAATCTTTCGTGCGACTGCCTGAGCGAACGTTTCCTTCCGCATCAACTTCCTTCACCGTTTCCGACTCGACGATTTTCTCAAGGCTCGCGGTGATGTTTGCGCTTCTTCCATCTGGAAGCGTGATGGTATCGAACGAAAGCGCAAGCTCAGTGCGCCCGCTCACTTTTCCTGATTTGTTGAGCGTGCTTATGTGCCCTTCAACCTTCGCGCCATCGTATGGGCCTGGCGTGATGACTTCAGCGGCGAAGCGGTCGCCGACACGGTTATTCTTTGTGTCTATGGGCGAAGCCAGTCTCAGATTGAGTTCCGTTCCAGCCGGAATGTTCACCGGGCCGAGGTCTCTGGCAGGCGGGTCATTGCGCCTGGAATCATCCCGTCTGGAATCGTCACGCCGCGAATCGTCCCGTCGTGAATCATCCCGCCGTGAATCATCGCGTCTGTTATCATCGCGTCGCCCGGACCGGTCATCGTTCATTCTTCCTCTGCGGGAATTGGCAAGCACGGTCGCTTTGGCAATTACGGCTCCGTTAGAGGGGGTTATCGTGTTGCGAGTTCGGCCATAATAACTATCCATATAGCCAAGTTCGAGGCCGAGGTTGTAGCCTTCAATATACTCTTCATTCGAAGCGAGGGTGGCATTGTACATGCTTTCGCGTTGACGGTAAGCTTCTGAGTCTCGAAGGTTGCGAGGCGTGCCGCGACCATAGTCAGCCGTTCCTTGCTTGAACCCTTCACTGTAACCTTGTTGATAGCCTTGATCGTACGGAGTTGCAGGGGCAACCACTTTCGGCGCAGGTTTGGGCGCAGGCTTGCGTGTTTGCGACAGGGCAGTAATTGAACTTGCGGCAATTAAAATCGCGGCAAGAGCTATTGATAAAGCGGATCGCACATCTCTTGTCATTGGAGGCTCCTTCCTTTTGGAAAGCAAAATATTCAGTTTGGGGATGATTGCAATATAGCCTTTGCAGAATACGTTCGACAGATTGAATTTAGCAGCAAGCCGGTTTCAAAGCAAACTACACGCGTCTATTCACACATCGGCACGTTGATTTGCGCGATGCGTCTACTTATATTACTCATTCCTGTTTTGATATGAGCATTCATCCGACAGCCATCATCAGTGAAAGCGCGCGGCTCGGCGCAAGCGTCCGCGTCGGCCCATACGCAATAATCGAACAGGATACAACCATAGGCGCGAGCACAGAGATTCGCGCGCATGCTGTCGTCAAACGTTATACAACGCTCGGTGAAGCCAGCTTTATTCACGAAGGCGCGGTAGTCGGCGGCGAACCACAAGACCTGTCATTTATAGAGTGCGAAAGCTATCTTCTGATCGGCGCGCGATGTTCTATACGCGAAGGCGCGACCCTGCATCGCGGCACCGAGCCGGGTTCGGCTACGACAGTCGGCTCGGACTGCTTCATCATGGCTTGCGCGCACGTAGCGCACAACTGCCGCTTGGGTGATCGCGTGATCCTTGCCAACAATGTCGCGCTTGCCGGTCACGTCGAGATTGACGATCAAGCTTTCATTTCGGGCGGCGTTGTCGTGCATCAGTTCTGCCGCATCGGAAGGCTTGCGATGATTGGCGGCAACTCGAAAATAGTGCAGGACTGCTTGCCGTTCGTAATAACAGACGGAGTGCCGGGCCGCGCTTGCGGCTTGAACATAGTCGGGTTACGGCGCGCGGGATTCAAGTCGAGCGAGATTCAAAAGCTCAAAGAAGCTTATCGCGTGCTACTGCGGTCAGGTCTGGCGCTCGAAGAGGCGCTCGCGCGTTTAACCGATATGGGTGATCCGCTTGTTGACCACCTGGCAGGTTTCGCTCGCCACTCAAGGCGCGGCTTCTGCCGCGAATAAGTCTCGAACCTTATTTTTAGCCTTATCCGTATGTGTAGCAGCTACACACGTGTATAGCCGCTACACATTCTGCGTAAAAGCCGCTTTATATAGACTTAGCCAGTTGATGCTCATATCTGTGTACCTGCTACACATATCTGAGGTTTTCTTAGTCCAACCGCCCGATCAGCTAACTTGTTGAATTCAAAGACTCGGGAATCCGTCGTCAACATCGAGCAGCAGCGGCACGACCATTGCCTAAGAGAAAGACGTAACAAGCGGAAGGGTCGGGGCAGGCGGAAAGCTTGCTCCAAAAAACAAAAAGAAAAATTACTAAAGGAGATGGTACAATGAACAGCAAAAGAAACGAAGGCGTGATTCTGGTTGGCGACGGAATGTTAATTAGCGATTAGGTTTCAGTAACTCCTTAACGCAATGGACGCAACCCCATCGAATTGCAAAAAGCAGCATCACTTGATGGCAGTAGCTAAATGAAATTTGATGGTGTTGCGTCCATTGCGCAAAAACCACCTTTCAATCCTCTGGCATCCATCAAAAACCTTTTCAATTAATCAGCCGGCCATTTAGTTTTTGAAGTCTGATTCAATCAACGTGATGGTCTGCTTTACCGAATCGGTATCGGGATAATCCGGGGCTTGCCCCAATTCTTCATCTGAGAAGAACCGCCGTCGCATCTCCGGGAGCGCAGCTTCTGAGTTGGCCGAAAGCGCGGTTGTGATTAGTGCTACGGATTCTTCCATCAACCTTTGTTGATCTGCGCTGTAGACAGATAGCGTGGACGAATAAAGCGTGACAGCACCAAACCTTTGTTTGTTTCTAATCATCGGGAAAGCAGCAAGCGTGCGGTAGGCGTCAAATTGAATGGCGAGATTTGACGGGAAGTCCAGTTTGGGATCGGTGTTGCAAAACGGCTTGCGATTAGCAATAACCCATCCGGTCACGCCTTCGCCCATCGCTATGCGTCTTCCTTTGAGCAGCGCGGCATTTTGACCTGCCGCGTATGCTACGACTGTGTCTCCTGATTCAGGGGCAATAAGTGTGATCGCGCACGTATCAAAAGGCACGACCGCTTCGAGTTTTTCTGCGAACGCGGCGAGCACCTCATCCTGGCCTCGCGCGCCTATTACAACCTGCGCCAGATCGCAAAGCGCTTTCACTTCGTCGTGGCCTACGCGGCTTGGCTCTGACTTCGCTTCTTCGGCCAGCCCTGCTGCGGGAGGCACGAGGCGCGCGGATTCCGAAAGCTGTTCCGTAGGCTCTATGCCAAACGAGGGCGGCGGCGTATCGCGGTTCGCTTGAATTTCCGCCTCATATTCGGGCAGATGCGCTATGAACGTGCCGACTACGCGAGGGTCGTACTGCGTGCCGCTGCCTTCCATGATGAGGCTTATAGCTTCCTCGCGAGTCAGTCCCTTGCGATACTGGCGGTCTTCGCGCACGGCGTCAAAGCAATCCACGACCGACAGAATTCGCGCTGTCAGAGGGATTGTTTCGCCTGCGAGCCCATCGGGATAGCCTTTGCCGTCCCACCGCTCATGATGGTGGCGCACAACGGGCACTATGGGGTAAGGAAATTCGACGCGGCTGAGTATTTGCGCGCCCGCAATTGTGTGAAGTTTCATCTTTTCGAACTCGGCAGCAGTGAGCTTGCCGGGTTTGTTCAGGATGTAATCGGGCACGGCGATCTTCCCTATGTCGTGCAGCAACGCGCCCGATTTCAACGCCTCGATTTCAAGCTCCGTGCATCCAAGAATGCGGGCCACGCCTGCCGCATAAATCTGCACGCGGAGGACGTGCTCGTGTGTCACCTCGTCTTTAGCGTTGATGGCGACGGCGAGCGCTTCAATCGTCTCGCGATGCGCTTTTTCCAGAATAGTGATGCGCTTATGAACACTGTCTCGATACTGCCGCTGCCCGAAATAAAGGGCGAGGAAGACGGGACCGCCGACCACAGCGATCATCACGAAATCATGTTGAAGCCCAAAGTACATCAAAGTTGCAGCGGCACTATTGGGAAGAAACATCGGCGCGGCCCACAGAAAGCTTTTTAAGTGGTTAAGGTGATTGCCGTGACGCAATGCCATCAACGTAGAGAGCAATACTATGTTGGCAGCGATCTGAAAAAGGCTTGCCACAAGAAAAGCAACGGCGACCGCAAAAAAAGAATGATTGATGCCTAGTTCTGTCTCATTAAAGACATACCGCAGAATTACCATCAGGCTGACAGCAGCGGCGGCAGCGTCAAGTGACATTATGGCAGACGAGAAAAGATGGCTTGATGGACGACTACCCCTGCGACGCGCAGAGGTATACCCTTCTATACCTGCTATAAAGACGGCTGGAAGTATTCCGCCCCAACAAGCAACTAATAAGACTATAGCGTCTGAGAGAGTGAAAGTAATTTTCTCCTGGGTGAACTTCAAACCCATAGGCAATTGAAACTTAAGGGCTAACATTCCGACAATGATAATCAAGGGAATCAGCGCAAGCAGCGTTATTTGATACTGTAGTTCGTAGGCATAAGAGATTTGCACAAAAGCAGCCAGCCACAGGCTTATGCCTACAACAGTCACCGCCGTCTGATATATGGAGCTCTTCAGGTTTACTTTGTCTTTACTCATCATCTATCTCTTGGCCGTACCCATCAGTTCTCTCGATTCAGAAATATAGTGTCATAGTAACCGCGCAGTCTATAGCCCGCTGTGCGGTAGAAAGTGTGCGCCTTTGAGTTGTTTTCATTGGCGAGAAGACAAACTGATTGATCGCGCTTCAGCAAGGAGCGCCCGATCTGCGAAAGGCAGCGCACTCCGTATCCTTTGCCGCGTTCTTCGGGATGGACGTACACACCTTCGATATAAACAACGTCGGGAGTCTCGCAGATGATGCCAACGTTAAAGATCAATCTTCCGTTCTTAATCCAGATCAAGACACGGCCTTGCTCTATACGATGAAGCCATCGGCGCTCGAATCCTGCCGGGTCAATTTTCATAGGATGCTCGCCGCTCTCTTCAAATACCAGTTCGTCATTGACAGGAAGGATGAGCGACAAGTCCGCAGGCATCGCCCGCCTGAGTCCGACAACAAGCTCGCGCGCTTCGATGGGCCATCGCTGCTCGAACAGTAATTGGCGATGCCTGCGGCGCGGCGATTGTCCGCCTCCTGAATAGTGACGCCAAAACTGCTCGACCTTTTTTTGTTCGCCCAGTATGACGCGCGCAAAGTTACAGTCTTGCGCAACGCGCGAAAACGTCTTCAGAGCAGCCGGGCTTTCTGTCTCGAATAAAATGACGTTGCCTATCATCGCAACGCCTTCGATATCGCCTTGCGAATTGCGGCAGGCATAAAACACGCCCCTGTTCATTTGGCTCTCCAACCCATAATCGTGTATGAAGCCAGCGAGGAATACTGTATGAAGAGGCCGCGCAGAAAGAAAAGCTAATGTCTCTGCTTTGTGCTCGTCAGTAAGACTCTCGACTGTCAAAGAGCTTTCGGCGACAGAGAATGTTTCCAGGGCAACACGTGACGGCTGATCTTGTAAAGCTGTTGATGTCATCCTTCTCCTTGAACTTATCGGCCCGCTTGACCGAACGGAGTTAGAGCCGCGTTAATAGTTCAAATTATATGTTTATAGATTGCCTTCCTAAGAACCGGGGGGCAGTAACAACCGAATCTGCCCTTGAAACTCTGCGCCGACATTAGGGCAAGTTTTATGCCGCTGGCTCGGCAACTTAAACTCTATTATTTCCTTAATTAGCAAACAGTCCTGAAAGAACTATCGTGACCGATTCAGTCAGCTTGAACGCAGAAACGTGTCAACTTGACTAAATCGCAGTGACCGATTGCGGTCAGACGCAGGAAGGTTTAGGCTAGTTGGCACGCCATTTATCGGCTTCATTTCGCAACTGGTCGAGAGAAGATTGCAGCTCGGATTGCTTCCGGGCAATTTCATCTTTGCTTGCGTCGCGAGCCACGTATATCGGTTCGGCGATGAAGGTTGCGGCGCGTGTGAACGGCAGAGGTATCTGCAAACGGTCCCAACTGGAAAGCTCTATCGAGCGACGGACGGCTATGTGAAAAGGAAAGATCGCCTGTCCCGTGTGGCGAGCCAGCGTTACTGCGCCCGGCTTGGCTACGTAAGCCGGGCCGCGCGGGCCGTCTATAGTGAAAGCCACATCAATTCCACTCATCAAACATTCGGACATCTCTCGAAGCGCTTGCCTGCCGCCGCGAGTAGCCGACCCGCGCGTAGCTCCGTATCCGAATCGCCTGATGAAGCGGCTGGTGTATTCAGCGTCGCGGCTCTGGCTGCTCATCACAACGATGCCGCGTTTGCGCCAGAACCACGTCGCGCTGAAGATGCAGGCGTGCCAGAAAGTGAATATCGCACGGTGTCCGCTCGCAATAATAGAGTCGAGATGCGCGCCGCCATGAACTTCCCATCGCATGGTCGAACAGATAATGCGAATAAGCAGGTAAAAGAACATTCCTGCTGCGCGAATGATTATCCGGTCGCGCAGGCTGTAGCTGGAAAGGTCTGCTTGATTGTAAACGCGACGGCGCAAATCTTCAGTGCTCGCTTTGTCCCTGTCGCGCATCGCTCGCTTTGTCCTTAAAGAGCCTGCATCTTGTCCGCGAGCAGAAACGTCTCTGTCAGTCACTATGTTGTCGGGTTGTGCGGCTTGAGATTTATCTATTGCCGCGCTGCTATCGAGTTGCATATCTAGTTCAAGAATCTATTGATCGCAGGCGCATATGTCAACGGCAACTGACACTGCAACATTGACAAATGCTCTAGAGCGAAAGTAACCTTTTTCTTGAATCTTTTTCCGGCTATTGACGTTTAAGTAAACAGAAAACATGAAGCAGATAACCTATCCTGGCATTGCACCCGAAGATGACGCCGACATAGAAATCACTTACCCGGAAGCGGAAGAGGCAGCTCCGACAGCCGGACTATGGTCTGAGGTCAAATCTATCACGCGCGACATAATCTTTGCCGCAGTGATGGCCGTTCTGATCGTAGTCTTCGTCGTCCAACCCGTTAAGGTAGAAGGCACATCTATGCAGCCTCGTCTCGAAAACGACGAGCGCATCTTCGTAAACAAATTCAAATACAACTTCGAGCCTATCGAACGCGGCGAGATAGTCGTCTTCTGGTTTCCCGACGATCCGACGAAATCTTTCATCAAGCGCGTGATCGGCTTGCCCGGCGAAACGATTGACATGGATAC
>DATEKX010000145.1:0-3865 GCA_035277165.1 Blastocatellia bacterium
CCATCGAAGTCACACTAGGTCAAGCGGGGTGATGCAGAATGGAGTATAAGAAACTTCACGATTGGAATTTGACGCCGACCGAAGCCGTAGAATTACAAAAAGAATTGCGCGATCAGGTTCGCATCGAACCGCTCAAGCGCGAAGTCAATCTGGTAGCAGGCTGCGACATCTCTTTCAACAAATTCTCGGATATAGTTTATGCAGGAATAGTCGTGCTGCGTCTGCCTGAGCTTGAAGTTGTAGACAGCGCCACAGTGATAGTGAGAATCAGATTTCCTTACATACCCGGCCTGCTTTCGTTCAGGGAAACGCCTGCTCTGCTCGAAGCGTGGGAGCGATTAAAGACAGCGCCTGATGTTGTGATGCTCGACGGGCAGGGGCTTGCGCATCCGCGACGCTTCGGCATTGCGTGTCATTTCGGATTGATTGTGGGGCTTCCGACGCTCGGCTGCGCAAAAACTGTTCTGCGCGGGAAATACGACGAGCCCGATGAAAAAGCAGGCAGCTATTCGTTGATGACCGACAAAGGCGAAACAGTCGGCGCGGCAGTGAGAACGAAAGATCGCGTCGCGCCTGTATATATCTCGGTCGGTAACCGGATAGATTTGCCCGGAGCCATCAAGCTCGCGCTCCGATGCGTGAAAGGCTATCAGGCGAATGATGGGAGCGAAAATTTATTCGACATAAAATCGGTATCAAAATCGAAATACAGAATTCCTGAGCCGACCAGGCAAGCGCACTTGTTTGTAAACGAATTGCGGCGACGCGAATCAAATCAATGAACTTCAAAGCTCTTCAGAGTTTCACCTGCTTGACTGAAATCACGGCGGGCAACGAGGCAAGTCCGCGTAAAGCAGCTTCATTCAAAGACTGGTCAATCTGAATAAGCGAAAGCGCGCTTTCGCCGATCTTCTTGCGCCCGAGATAGAGCCGCCCGATGTTCACTTTTTGATCGCCGATGAAAGTTGTGATGCGGCCAATCACGCCCGGCTCGTCACGGTTGAACAACAAGATCATATGCCCTTTCGGAATCGCTTCGAGAGTGAATCCATTGATGCGAACTATTCGCGCATCGCGGCGACCGAACAGCGCGCCTGCCACATCGCTCTCGTGATCCGAGGTTACGGCGCGCACTCGTATCAAGCTGGCAAAATCGCGCGCTCGTCGTGACAAAGACTCTGTGACCTTGATGCCTCGCTGCTCGGCCACTATCGCGGAGTTGACCATGTTCACTCGCTCGATTACGGGACTGAGCAGTCCTGCAAGCACAGCTTGAGTGATTGGCCTCACGTCGTTGTCGCTCACTTCTCCCGAATAATCAATCGCCACTTCGCGCAAATCGTGGCCGAAGACCTGGCCTTGAAACAGCCCGATCTTTTCGCCTAGCCTTATGTAAGGGCCGATGGCTGAAAGCAATTCCGCGCTGACGGCTGGCATATTCACCGCGCCGCGAACGGTTCCATGCCTCAGAAAATCCAACACCTGTTCGGCTATCATCGTCGCCACGCCGAGTTGAGCTTCCGTAGTTGATGCGCCGAGGTGAGGCGTGGCAATGACCTGCTCGAATGCAAGCAGCGGATTGTCAGCGGGCGTAGGTTCCTGCTCGAATACGTCGAGCGCGGCCCCGGCAACTTTGCCTGAGCGTAAAGCATCGGCGAGCGCGCGTTCGTCTATCAATCCTCCGCGCGCACAATTGATGAGGCGCACACCGGGTTTCATCTTTTCAATTGCAGACGCATTGATCAGCCCGCGCGTATCTTCGGTGAGCGGCGTGTGAAGAGTGATGAAGTCCGCACGCGCAAATATTTCGTCAAGTGACACAAGCTCGATTTCGAGATCGCGCGCGGCTTCGATTGTAAAGTAAGGGTCATAGGCGACAACGTTCATTCCGAATGCGCGAGCGCGTTCGGCTACGGTCGAGCCGATGCGACCAAGCCCGACGATGCCAAGCGTTTTGCTCAACAACTCGACGCCCAGAAAACGATTCTTTTCCCATCGGCCCGATTTTGTTGATGCGACTGCCTGCGGTATCTGCCGCGCGAGCGACATCAACATCGCCCACGTATGTTCTGCAGTTGTGACCGTATTGCCAGCCGCCGCATTCATCACCACGATGCCGCGCTGCGTCGCCGCCGCTACGTCAATATTGTCAACGCCTGTGCCCGCGCGCCCCACTGCGCGCAGCCTTGTGGCGTTTTCTATCAATTCGGCTGTCACTCGCGTTTTGCTCCTGACGATCAGCGCGTCATAGTCAGAAATGATGCCCTTAAGCTCGTCAGCGGCAAGCGTGGGGCGTTCGTCAACTTCAATGCCGCTGACCGCTTGCAGTATTTCAACACCTGTCTTCTCTAATCCGTCGCAAACTAAAACTCGCATGATTCAGACCGCCCCTTAATTATGGAATTCGGGAAATGAAGCCGTCATTGTAACCGACCCTTCGTCAGGGTTCCACTTGGCATTGCTGTTAAAAGATTTGGAACGCGCAGCAGATATCTATTTAAAAGGATGGATTGAGGCAGTCTGTGTTGCTTTGCTTTTGAATGTAGCGGGCCGATGATGGCGCTTCTCAAGACGTACTTGTCTGGAGCGGGTCATCAAACGATTCAGGCTGGTCAATGGCTTCCGCCAGTACCACAGTCCCCGGCACAAGCCAGAGTCTTACGTGAGATACTTCTTTATTCAATTTCCTTTTGATTTCGCTACGCTGCTGCGGAGTTAGTTCGATAACGACTTGTTTGAGCGCTGACATGCCTTTGCTCCTTTTTGATTCAAATTAGATATGGCTAATCCTCTTTCAGAAAATCTACAGCTATTATCGCGCCGCTCATCGTGTGCGACATCGCCACGCAACGCCAGTCTTCATTGACGGAATTTCTCAACCAGATGCCCGAAGCCGCATCAACGCCTAACTGTCGCTCGTTGCGTTCAAAGATAACCCACTCCTGATCGGCGGCGAGCTTCACGCGCCGTGAAGGAATATCAAGCCCTCGCTGAATGAGAAGCTCTCGTATGTGACTTGCTGCTCGTGCTTGATTCATCCACTCCGACATGCTCTCGATAGTTGCTCTTTTCAGAGCTGCTTCCCGGCAAAATGATTTAGAGAGGAAGAGGCGCGACTTAATTGTTTTTCCCTGTTAGATACAAAGTCGTCCATTGATGACAACTCTCTCCTTTGCCAATTACCACGCCTCTCCCTTGCTTAGTCATCCCCCTTCGACAACCCCGATATCGTTAGCTCCGCAACAAACCTGCCAGCCCATTTACAGCTTCATAAATATTGAGGAGGCGTAGCGGGCGGAGGGGGACAAATCCGCTAAACTGATCCGCCGGTACACCTCCTCTCCCCCAGGCCGCCGCAGCCCCTCAACCGCAACGGTCCGTTCTGGATTGTAAGGAGGCCAGAGCAGAATCTATGCTGCAAGCGGTCTGCGTTCTGACAACGAACCGCTGACCAACTCGGCAACTCTGTCAGCCTTCACCCTGCCAACATCACAACTCTGACACCAGATTTGATCTTCAAGATCAGGGTATGACAACTGGCTAACCACGCCCGTACTGAGACAAAGTGCGCATATCTTTGAATCCCGAACTTTCAATTAATCTTCCCTCAAAGCCAAACGAGACGCAGACGGTGACAGCATACTATCATCATAGTATGCTGTTCTATGAAAATAGGGACAGCGCAATACTAAATCAGAAGTTCGACAGTGTCAACCGGAATATTAGGCCAGCACCCCATAAAAACAGTAACGGTATAAAAGAAGCGTATTCCTTCAAGTTTCGATTCGGCGGCGTTGACATCACGGCAAACGGCCCGCTATAATTTCAGACTTTCGTCACAAGCATTTTTTTGGAGGGAGCTTAC
>DATEKX010000146.1:0-2757 GCA_035277165.1 Blastocatellia bacterium
AATCTCTGCGCCCTCTGCGCCTCTGCGGTGAATCTTCTTTGATCGTTTGTATGATCGCGCTCCTTTTGCCTTTGGCTGTTCAAGCGCAAACAGGTCAATTGAAAGTTACGACAGGGCAGGCAGGCTCAGTCGTCTTCATCAACAAAGTTCGACACGGAGCGACGAACGATAAAGGCGAACTTGATCTGCCGCGCGTCAAAGCTGGCTCGTTTCCTGTGCGCGTCAGAACAGTCGGCTTCGTTGATTTCAACGGCGCAGTTGTTATTGTTGCGAAGGGAAGCCGCGCGCTGAAAGTCACTCAACAACCACTCAGCGACCCGGCCATGCTCTATTATCAGAAAGGCGACGACCTCAGAGACAAAGGCCGGAACAAAGACGCTATCGCCGAGTATCAGCAGGCGTTGGCTGTGCGGCCCGCGTTTCCCGAAGTCCGCATTGGTCTCGCGCGAAGTTTCATCACTCTGCAAGATTTTCAGGAAGCCGAAAAAAATATTCAGGCGGCGATAAAAGCCGGTGGACGCACATTGCCCGAAGCTCAGACCGTGCTTGCGAATCTGCGTCGCACGCAGGGGTTGGTCGAAGAATCAATCGCCGAATACAGGAAAGCTTTGCGGCTCGCGCAAAACAATTCCTTCGAGGCTCACATCGGACTTGCAATCGCATTGAACGAAATGAATGAATCTCGCACTGATCCGCGCCTGATTGATGAAATAGCGAAAGAGTATCGCATCGGCATAATTCAAGACATGGAGACCGAGCCGATACTTTATTATCAGCTTGGAGAGATACTCGAAAAAGCAGGACGCAACAAAGAGGCGATAGCAGCTTATCGCAATTACTTGCGGCTCGACCCCGAAGGCGAATATGCTTCTGCAGTCGAATCCGTTATCGAGCAATTGAAACAGGAACCGGATAGATAATGCCGTGCACAATTTAATGAAAGCAGGTGTAATAAATGTCTAGCTCATTAGCTGTACGACCGTCTACGACGGAATACGCGCCATACTATGGGCGGTACATCAGTCTTGTGCCGGGAGGCGATCTCCTTCAAACTCTGAGCAGTCAGCTTGAAGAGACTTTAAGTTTGTTGGGCAGCATTTCAGAAGCTCGCGCCGGTTATCGCTACGCGACCGACAAGTGGAGCATAAAAGAGGTCATCGGGCATGTTGTTGACAGCGAGCGGATTTTTGCTTACCGCGTGCTTCGCTTTGCCAGAAATGATAAAGCGCCGATTGAAGGTTTCGATCAGGATGAATTCGCTCAAAACAGCGCGTTTGATGAGCGGACTCTAGCCGACCTTGTTGAAGAATTCGATCATGTGCGGCGAGCCAACTTACTCCTGTTTCGCTCACTGAGTGACGAAGCGCTCAGTCGGCATGGCATAGCTAGCGAAGTTGATGTGAGCGTGCGAGCCTTGATCTATATAATCGCTGGACACGAGCGTCACCATATGGAAGTGTTAAAGACGCGCTATCTTTAAGAACGATAATTTATGACTAAGCAAATCATTTCTCACAAAGCAGAGCAGTTCACAGAATCCGTCATCCGCGACATGACGCGCCAGGCTGCTCTTTATGGCGCGATCAATCTGTCGCAGGGCTTCCCCGATTTTTCAGCGCCCGAAGAGATCAAACTCGCGGCCTGCGATGCGATCATGGCTGACATCAATCAATACGCGATCACATGGGGCGCTAAGAATTTTCGCAACGCGATTGCGGAAAAATCGTCGTGGTACCTCGGACTGGAAGTTGATCCCGAGCGAGAGCTAACTGTCACCTGCGGCTCTACGGAAGCGATGATCGCATCCCTTATGGCAATCGTGAATCCGGGCGACGAGGTGATAGTCTTCGAGCCGTTTTATGAAAACTACGGGCCGGACGCGATACTATCGGGCGCAACGCCTCGTTACGTCACGCTGACTGCGCCTGACTGGACATTCGACTCTGATGAACTGGCGGCGGCTTTCAACGACAACACGAAAGCGATAATCATCAACACGCCCAACAACCCGACCGGAAAAGTTTTCAGCCGCGAAGAGATGGAGACCATCGCCGCGCTCTGTCATAAATGGAACGCCATAGCCATCACGGATGAAATCTATGAGCACATTCTGTTCAATGATAAAAAACACATCGCAATAGCGACGCTCGATGGCATGCGCGACCGCACAATAACGATCAATGGCTTGTCAAAGACTTATTCGGTAACGGGCTGGCGTGTGGGGTATACGATAGCGCCGCCTGAGATCACGCATGCGATTCGCAAAGTGCATGACTTTCTTACAGTAGGCGCGGCGGCTCCGCTTCAGGAAGCAGGCGCCTACGCTCTGCGGTTGCCTCGCGCGTACTACGATCACCTGCAGTCGGATTACGCTGTGCGGCGCGAGCGATTGCTTCGAGTCTTAAAAGATGTCGGCTTTGTCTGCTATGACCCCGATGGCGCTTACTACGTGATGACGGACATCAGCGCATTCGGTTATACGGATGATGTCGAGTTTGCGCGATTTCTGGTTAAGGACATAGGTGTGGCCGTAGTTCCCGGCAGCAGCTTTTATCATGATCCGAAGCTCGGCTCTACTCAGGTGCGATTCACTTTCTGCAAAAGAGACGAAACGCTCGCAGCAGCCGAGGAACGATTGCAGAAATTAAAATCGCTCGCGCGATAAGCGGTCGCCTTACCTGCTTCGCTTAGAACGAGCTACTAAAATTATCCCTGTCAGAAGTATCGGTTGCTTAATCGAGCATCACCGATTAAACC
>DATEKX010000147.1:0-6574 GCA_035277165.1 Blastocatellia bacterium
AAGCGCGTGGATAATCCCGAAGGCGAATCCATCCACACCGAATGGGAAGACGAATTAGCCAAGAATTAGAAGTAGCTCCGCAGGAGCAACCTGTCTATAGGCACAGCCGGACACCCCGTAGGAGCGACCTGTAAATCAATCAAAAGGTCGCTCCTACGGAGCTACGGAGAACTTTATAAACGCCGAAACTATAGACAGGTCGTCCCTGACGGGACTGCTAAAGTCACTGCGCTTGAATTGATGATTATCTTTTCATCTAAGGAAGAATCAAATGTCCAGCACAACTACGAATGACAACCCGTTAAGACAAGGCATAAGGCTTGAGCGAACGGCAGAGCCTTGCACCGTTATCATATTCGGCGCATCAGGCGACCTTACAAAGCGCAAGCTGGTTCCCGCGCTCTATCGCCTGACGCAGCAGCGGCTTCTGCCCGCTGAGTTTGCGATAATGGGATTTGCTCGCTCGCCGATGGGCGACGACGAATTTCGCGAGAAGATGAAAGATGCTGTCGCGACTTACGGCGAAGCCAAGAGCGTAGACGAAACCGTATGGCAGAGTTTCGCTCAGGGAATCTTTTACATCGCAGGCGACATCAACGACCCGACATGCTATCAGAAAATGAGCGAGCGATTGGATCAAATAGATGCCGAACGCGGAACAGCGGGCAATCGCGTCTTCTATCTCTCGACTTCGCCGACGCTCTACAGCGAAGCCATCGAACAACTAGGCGCGGCGGGGCTTGCAGACCCGAAACCCGGCGCTTGGGTGCGCGTCATAATCGAGAAACCGTTCGGTCACGATCTGGCAAGCGCAAAGCAATTGAACGAAGACGTTGCGAAGGTCTTTGACGAAGATCAGGTCTATCGCATTGATCACTATCTCGGAAAAGAGACTGTGCAAAACCTTTTGGTATTTCGATTCGCCAACGGCATATTCGAGCCGATATGGAATCGCAACTACGTAGACCACGTGCAGATCACGAATGCTGAAGCGATAGGCGTCGAAGGGCGCGGCGGATACTACGACACATCGGGCGTGCTGCGCGATATGATTCAAAATCATGTTTTTCAAGTCCTCTCGCTGGTCGCTATGGAACCGCCCGCGAATCTTTCGGCGAACGCCGTGCGCGATGAAAAGATAAAAGCGATGTGCGCCGTTCGCCCGATACCGCGCGATCATATTGATGAATTCGCCGCGCGCGGCCAGTACGGGCCGGGTTCCGTCGCGGGCAAAGAAGTTCCCGGCTATCGCCAGGAAAAGGACGTGAATCCCGAATCGAATACTGAAACCTATTCTGCGGTGAAACTCTATTTCGACAACTGGCGATGGGCGGGCGTGCCTTTTTACCTCAGGTCAGGCAAGCGATTGCCCAAGCGCGTCACAGAGATTGCGATTCAGTTCAAACAAGCGCCGCTTCAACTGTTCACTCAGATTCCCGACCAGCAATTCGAGCCGAACGTGCTGATAGTTCGCATTCAGCCCGACGAAGGCATCACGCTCAGAGTCGGCGCAAAGATACCGGGACAGGTTACGCGCATCCGTTGGGTTAACATGGATTTTCGATACGGCGCATCGTTCGGCATATCGTCGCCCGAAGCTTATGAGCGATTGTTGCTCGATTGCATACTGGGAGATTCGACCCTCTATGCGCGGCGCGACATGACGGAGCGCGGGTGGGAGATCGTGCAGCCGATACTCGATGCGTGGCAAAGCTCTAAAGCCAATTTCTCGAACTACGAAGCAGGCTCGTGGGGTCCCGAAGAAGGCAATGAGTTGATTGAAAAAGACGGACGGCGGTGGCGCAGGCCATAAGAATTTATCATCAAGGGAGAGGCAATAATGAGCGCAGAACAAACGCAATCCGCAATCAATGTCGCAGCTATCGAAAAAGAGTTGACCGCGCTTTGGAAAGAAGCGTCCGAAAATGAATCAGGCGGCGTAGTCCGTTCATCCATACTCAACCTGTTGATCTATGTTCCGAACCCTGCCGAGGCAAGCAAGGTTGACGACATAATGTTAGAGATCACAGGTTCGCACCCGTGTCGAGCAATCCTGATAATCGCTGATCGTGAAGCGCAGGAATCCGTGCTGACGGCGCAAGTCACTTCCCGGTGTACGCTGCCGACTCCGAACTCAAAGCAAGTCTGCTGCGAGCAGGTCACGATCACGGCAAGCGAAGATCATCTCGACGAGGTGCCGAGCGCCACCGTGCCGCTGTTAATTGCAGACCTGCCCGTTTACCTGTGGTGGCGTGCTGTGCCGCAAGTTTCAGACAAACAGTTGTTCGGAAGGCTTGCAGAGATTTCAGATCGCATGATTATTGATTCGTCGCAGTTCAACGACCCGCGCGGCGACCTTGCAAGCATGGCCGCTGCGCTTCGCAACACAGAGCGATGGGCGGCCTTGAGCGATTTGAACTGGGCGCAGTTGACGGCGTGGCGCGCACTGATCGCAAGCTTCTATGACGTAGCGGATTATCGCCCTTTGCTGGATCAACTGAACAAGGTGGTCATCAGGTATGCGCCGCCTTCGGCTGACGCTTCGGCAATTGCTACGAGGGCGTTGTTGCTGGGCGGCTGGCTTGCGAGCCGCTTGGGATGGCGACTGAGCGGCGAAGCGACAAGCGACGCAGAAGGTCAGACGGCTTTTGAAATGACCGCTGGTGACGGGCATAAGATCACGCTCGAATTCGCACACACAGTGCGAGACATCGAGCCGGGACGTATCGCGCATGTGATGATAACGAGCGCAGTTGATACATCAACCGTCTTCAGCGTTCGTCGAAGCGCGGACGGCAACAGAATCGAAACGGCTGTCACACGCGATGAAGAAAAGAAAGCGCAGCGCGTGCTCAGTTATGAAGGACTGGGCGAGAGCGCGCTGATCGCAAGAGAGCTTGAGATATTGGGTCACGACCGCATCTACGAACAAGCGGTGCAGGCGGCGGCAGAGATGATAAGCAAGAAGCAGTAGGCAGCGGGCAGTTAAATTGAAATCTCAAATTACTAACTGCTGCCTGGTTTCTTTCGAGGAATAATGAATGATCCTTGCGGGTGATATTGGCGGTACAAAAACGAACCTTGGTTTTTTCGATGTGCAGGAAGGCGCTTTGCAAGCGCGCGAACAGCAGAGCTTTCCAAGCCGCGATCACGTAGGGCTTGAAGCAATCGTTCAGAAATTCATGGCAGGCGCTCGCGTGCAGGTCACGGCTGCCTGCTTTGGCGTTGCGGGGCCTGTTGTTGACGGGCAATCGGTGACGCCGAATCTTCCCTGGATCGTGAGCGCGGAAAATCTGGCGCGCACTCTCAACCTCGAATCGGTCAATCTTATCAACGACCTCGAAGCGACGGCGCACGGAATCCCTGCGCTGAAACCCGAAGAAATGCTGACACTGAACGAAGGAGCCTGCGAAGCGGGCAACGCGGCGCTGGTCGCGGCTGGCACAGGGCTTGGGGTAGCCAGCCTCTTTTGGGATGGCAAACATCACGTGCCTTCTGCATCCGAAGGCGGCCACATGGATTTTGCGCCGCGCAATCTGCTTGAGATTGAATTGCTGAAATACATGATAACTAAGCACAGCCGGGTCAGCATCGAGCGTGTGCTTTCGGGGCCGGGATTGTTCAACATCTATGACTTTCTTCGCGCATCAGGCTATGGAACCGAATCACCTGAGATCGCCGCGCGCTTTGCTGCGCACGACCCCAGCAGCGTCATCTCGCAAGCGGCGCTCGCCCACGAGTGCAAGATGTGTGTGAAAGCGCTCGACCTGTTCGCTGCGATTTACGGCGCTACGGCGGGCAACGTCGCGCTGACGTTGAAAGCCATAGGCGGCGTTTACATCGGCGGAGGCATCGCGCCCAAGATTTCAGAGAAGCTAAAGGACGGGACTTTCATCGGAGCATTCATGGACAAGGGGAGGCTCTCGCCGCTGGTCGCGACCATTCCTGTGCGCGTGATTTTGAATGACAAGACGGCGCTGATGGGTGCGGCGCGCGTTGCAGCCGGGTTGCAGTAACGGGCAATGAAGAAACTCACTCTGCCAATCACGATCACTCTGCTGCTCAGCGCAGCTTACGCGATGATCAGGCTTTTCAAGCCCGATCTGATGGCGATGAAGGGCGCAAAGTATGTGCTCGCGGCTTTGCTCGTGGCCTTCAGCATAATACTTGTGCGAGCCGCGAGCTACCTGCTTTTTGACATCGTATTCGTAAAGCGCAAAGGGCGCGAAGCGCCTGCTCTGCTGAGAGGGCTGCTTTCAACAATCCTCTACGCTATCTGTTTCATGTTGATCTATAAGCTGCTGCTCAACAGCGAGCTTGGCGGGTTCGAGATCATCGCTACGTCCACGGTCGTATCGGTAATCATCGGTCTCGCGTTGCAAGACACGCTCGGAAACTTCTTCGCCGGAATTTCGATTCACATCGAGCAGCCGTTTCACATACTCGATGCCATTCGGATAGACAAAGAGATTGGCAAAGTGGAAGCCGTCACATGGCGCACTACTTCCATTCGCACGAACAACAACACGCTCATCATTTTTCCCAATAGCAAAGTGGCGCGCGAACCGTTGGAAGTTTATCCATTCAACGGTCTCAACCGGCGAGTGCTTCGCTTTCCCGCTCCATATCAACTTCCGCCGCAAAGAGTCATCCCTCTCGTGCGGGAGACAGTGCGAACATTGCCCAACATCGCGCCGGAAAAAATTCCGGTAGTCCGCATCGCAGAGTTTCATGATTCAAGCATAACTTACGAGATACTCTACTGGGTTAAAGATTACATGCTGACTCCCGACATTGATGCGAAGATAAGAGAGCATATCTGGTACGTCTATCGCCGCAACGATATTGATATTCCTTACCCGATTCGCCACGTGTTGATGGAAGAACTGCCGTCCACCTTGAAACCTCAGGAGGAAAGTTACGAGAAGATCATCGAAGCCGTAGCCATATTCGAGCCGCTTACGGCTGAAGAGCGGGATGCTGTGGTCAAATCTCTGGTCAAATATGTCTACGCGCCGGGCGAGATCATTCTGCGGCACGGCGAACCGGGTGATTCGATGTTCGTTATCTCTCGCGGCAAAGCCGAAGTGAAAATCCCTCAAACCAACGGCAACCTTCAGCGCCTCGCAGTTCTTGAGCCGGGCAATTTCTTTGGCGAGATGGCGCTGCTTACGGGCGAGCCGCGCAACGCAGACGTGAACGCTTTAGATGAAGTGGAAATTTTGGAGATTAGAAAAAGCGTACTGCAAGAACTGTTGAACGAGAATTCGCAATTGGTCGAAGCCTTGAGCCGCAAGCTTGCAGAGCGGCAGGCAGAACTGATCGAACGCTCTCGCGCAATGCCCGAAGAAGAAAAAAGAATCCACTCGGAAACTCTGCTGCACCGCGTCAGGCGATTCTTCAATCTCCACCACTAGCTCAGACCTCGAAACAGCGCCAGGTCTCCGCCCCTGTATGCCTGCCTGACCTGTTTCAGCCCTGCGGCTCGGAGCGCATTTTCATGCTCCGTGGCGGTCAGAAAATGCTCTTCCTGCCTCTGTTCGTCGTTCACCTGATCGGCGATAAGCATTATGCCATTTTCCCTGAGAATCAATTTCAACTCAGCGTACAGCCGAGGAATCCTGCGCGCATCTCGCACCTCGTGAACAGCCTGCAAAGATACAATCGCATCAAACGGGCCGGGAAGCGACTGCCACCAGTTTTCACCCAGAAAACTCCCCTCGTGAAAATGAACGCGATCTGTGAACCGCGAGAGCCGAGCGCGACTGAGCGCAAGCATATGCGGCGAGAAGTCGAAGAGATGATACGCCGCGACATCGCAATGAGTAAGAATATGTTCGGCTAAAAAGCCGGGGCCGCTTCCGAGATCAAACACGCTGGGTTTATCGAGTGTTGCTAATTCGGCAGCAAAGGCATTGAAAAACTCAGCGCGGAATGGACGCTTGTCAAAAGCCGTGCGTTCCCATTCCGTGACGTATGATTCATCGAAGTAATCGTGCGGGCCTGTATATTCGTGCATATGAAATTTCTACTCCGGCGCAGACTCAATCGCAAGAGACACGATAGTCTTCTCTTTCCCGGCGATTCATTGCTAGACTACTATACTCCTAAACCGACTATAGAAAGTGTTGAGCGTCAGGTGAGCAAACAGGAAATCTACGACGCAATCATCGTTGGCTCTGGCGCAGCGGGCGGAATCGCTGCATATGTGCTTGTGGGCAAAGGTCTCAAAGTTCTGCTGCTTGAGATAGGGCCGAAATGGGACCCGACCAAAGATTACATCACAGTACACAAGTGGCCTTACGAGATGCCGTTTCGCGGGCGAGGCAAGCCCGGCCAGTATGACGGGCTGTGGAAGATAGACGCTTACACGGAACACCTCTACGTCAACCCGCGCATTGATCGCTACGCTCTGGCAGAAGGAACAGATTTTCACTGGACGCGCATACACGCGGTCGGCGGGCGCACCAACACGTGGGGGCGCGTCAGCCTGCGCCTGAGCGAATGGGATTTCAAGCCGAAGAGCATGCAGGACGGCTACGGCGACGACTGGCCGATTGCTTATCAAGACCTC